>DATNQT010000428.1:0-6257 GCA_036703885.1 Candidatus Sericytochromatia bacterium | reverse complement strand
TGTAAGCCTATTGGTCAAGAGTGCAGAGCAAGGACGTTTGGGTTTTTCTGATGTGGACTTGCGGGCGTTCAAGCGAGCCGTAGTCGAAGCCTTGGAGAAACCCGGAACGGAAGGGGATAAGCGTTCTTGCATTCAACTTTTATATCAGATCGAACCGAAGAGCGTGGGTGAGGTACTTGCTCCCTTGCTGCCCCGACTATCTACAGCTTTGCAGCGCCAGAGTTTAGAGGCGATGTTGGAGTATCCCAATGCGGCATATTTGAAAGATGTCCAAGTGTTGGTCGATCAAACACCACCACCAGAAGTCTTGGCGTTAGCACTGCGCTATGTTTGGCTGGTTCAGCCAGAACTGGATGTTCGTACCATTAAGCCTTATCTCCATTCGGCTGTCGAGCCAACAGTGCGCGGAACCGCAGCGGCTTTAATACTACGCCGGGGAACTCCGCCAGAGAAGGCAGAAGCAACGAATACGCTGCGACGGATGCTTACCTCAAAACGGGAACGAGAACGAGTGATGGGCACGCGAGCATTGGGAGAGGCAGAGTATTTGCAGGCGCTCAGACTTTATATTCCAGAGCTTTTGCAGGATGAGTCGTTGCGGGTACGTTGTGCTTTGCTAGAGGTGATTGCGGCAACCCACTTGGAGGAGTACTATCCGTCTTTAATCCGGGGGTTGTTCTACAAATCTACTCGCGATGCGGCTAGAGAGGCTTTGGTACGCCTTGGCGATGAAGGGACCGGGTTATTGATGGAAGTAGCAGTGGATGTCCATAAACCCGATTTGATCAGGCTTCAAGCTTGGATGGCTTTGGGTGAGATTGGCACACCAGAGGCTCTCAATCAGCTAGTGCAGCAGTTGATGACGAGTTGGGGGACAACACGCCGCAATATTCTGCGTATCTTGTTGAAAATCCCGAAGGATATTGGGATTGAAGAAGTACTCGATCGCTTGGGGCGCAGCGGTATAGAAACCTTAATTGAGCAAGAATTACTGTTTTTGGGTCAGATTTATGCAGCTATTCTCGATTTGAGTCCCGATAAGATTGCAGGACTCGAAGCCGATTTACTCTTCAGGGCGCTACACGATTTGCAAGCTGATTTGCTGGCTCGATGTTTCTTGCTGATGAAGTTCCTTTATCCGGCTAGTGCGATTCAAGCAGCGGCGTTTAATCTAGAGTCGGAGTCCCGGTCAAATATCGCTCTTGCTTTAGAAATTTTGGATAATACCCTCGATCTGCCCCAAAAACGCGCGTTGTTGTCCATTTTGGATCGACGTTCCACTGCCGAAAAACTTTCCAACCTTAGCGAGTTAGTGCCCTATCGACCGATGAGTCCAAGCGATCGCCTGCGTCGATTAATCGAGTTGCGCCATTTTATGCCAGATTGGGCTTTAGCGTGTTGTTTTCATGTAGCAAGAACAGCCCCGTGCAGCTTGACGCCAGAAGCTACCCTAGTATGTCTCCGTCATCCGACGGGTTTTGTCCGGGAAGCTGTTTTGGCTTATCTCAAAGCCGCTTCGCCTAGGGCTTGTAGCGAGTTGTTGCCGATGCTAAAAAATGATTCAGACCGTTTGGTTGCAGCTCAAGTTCAGCAGATGATGGCAGAGTTAGGGATGGCAAGCTAGTTTCTAAGTGCTGAGTGCAGTTCGGCAAGCTCACTGTAAACTGAGTGCTGAGTGCTGAGTACGGTAAACTTGTAGTCTGCCCTAGTAACTCAGGGCGAATCGCTAGTCGCTAACCGCTAACCGATGTTAACCAGTGTTGAGCGTCTATTATTTATCAGGGCTGTCCCAATTTTTCAGGAACTGCGGGACGATTTTCTAGTGAGGTTAGCCTCTGTAATGGATGAGCTATCCTTCCCCAGCGACCACACGATCTTCACACAAGGGCAGGAAGGGCGATCGCTTTATATTGTTGTCTCCGGCTTAGTGCGGGTTCACATTGGTGATCGCGAGTTGGCGCAACTTAAGCAAGGAGCCTGTTTTGGCGAAATGTCCTTGTTCGATGCCGAACCCCGTTCGGCGTCAGTCACCACCCTGGAAACCTGCGAATGTTTGATGTTGACTCAGTTGCAGCTTTATGATGCCATTGATGAAACGCCAGGAATTGCTATTAATATCATTCGTTTGCTGTCTCGCCGCATCCGGGAGCTGAACACTAAAGTGAATGCCTACGAAGCCAAAAGTCTTGCACCGGATTTAACTAGGGCGGGTAGTAATTTGGCAGGTTAGGAACCGACATTACACACCTTCAACTGTCACAAGATGCGCTTATCCTTCTGAAGCCAAGTCGATAATATCGATCGCAGGCGGTTATGGGAAGGTTCAATATCTTCTTGCCGCTGACTACACTCAGGAGGATAGCATGAGCATTGTGGAATCAAGGTCAGTGACTGATGCAGCGGATTTTGTTCTATATGCACAACATGGATGGGCTGATAATCGTAAAGCGATCGCGGCATTAGCGCAGGCTGTAGCCACACCAAAAACTCGAATCATTGCTCTAGATTTGGGCTGGGTAAATACATGGATTGGGATTGAATCCCTGATTCAGCAAGTAGAACGAAGTGTAATCAATACAATTAGCATCTACCCTAAAATATCAATCAGAATCATCGGTCATTCCATGGGTGGCTTAATCTGGCTTGAAGTTCTCAGTCGTCACCCGGAATGGTGGTTACAGGTGGACTCGCTAGTCCTAATTGCTTCTCCAGTTGGGGGTGCAGATTTAGGACGAATTTTCGATCCTTTAGGAATTGGTATCGGTATAGCCCCCCATCTCGGTAGAAATCGCCGACAGATGGCTGAGTCGATTGCCAAAGTTATTCCTACATTAGTAATCGCTGGTGATATAGATAACGGCAGCGATGGGACAATTACAGTAGAAACGACAAAGTTTGCTCATGCAAAGTTCATCTGTTTACCAGGTTTATCTCATCCAGCCCTCAAAAATCACCCAATCGTAGTAGAAATTATTCGTAATTTTTGGGCTAAATCATCACCACATTTAAGTCCTACAGAGTTAAGTAGCCAGTTAATTCAACGCTTGCGGTTAGTATCGGGGATGACTGATGCACATCGGCGGGATTTCTACAAAGCCAAGCCCTACATGAGTTTCAAAAACGGTATCACTATTCTTACTTGGAAGAATCCTTTACAAGTCGATCACGTCTTTGTTGCTAACAGTGAGGGACAATGCCTTTTCAGTGGTTTTGTTGGTTGGATACACGCAGAAGACTTATATATAACCCTTCAAGACATCAAAAAGCAATATCATCACTTGTAATACACTAGTTCAGGAAGGCAGGCAGGGGGAACCCAATCTCGGTAAAATCAGGGCATGATCTATCCACCACCGCGCCCAAAAATCCCTGAATGTAGCTGGAAGCGTCCCATCGGTCTTGGTTGGGACAAACCCTACACCGTTCGCTATCCCAGTAATCTCGATGATGGACCTTGGCATGGAATGCCCTTAGGGGGTTTTGGGGCAGGTTGCATAGGACGCTCCTCGCGGGGAGACTTTAATTTATGGCATATTGATGGGGGAGAACATACTTTTCAAAGCCTCCCAGCTTGTCAGTTTAGTATTTTTGAGCAGCAGGAAGGTACGCCCACCCAAGCCTACGCCTTGTGTACCGAACCGCCGGAGGATGGCACTCTCAGCAGTTGGCAGTGGTATCCGACAACCCGTGTTAATGGCACAGAAGAACAAGGGGCAACGACAGGAACTTACCACGCACTTTATCCTCGTAGTTGGTTTGTCTACAACGGCGTCTTTCAAACTGAACTAACTTGTGAACAGTTTTCTCCAATCTGGGCGGGGTGTTATCAGGAAAGCAGCTACCCTGTAGCAATTTTTGAATGGACGGCACACAACCCTACTGATGCCCCTATTACCCTGAGCATTATGCTCACCTGGCAGAATATGGTGGGCTGGTTTACTAACGCTATACCTCCTCAACCCTCCATTACTCAGGGGGGGCTAGGAGGAGTTCCGGTGCGGGTGCGGGATGATGGTAGTCCGGTTTATGATTACCAACCGCGCTTGGGAGATAGCACGGGTAGTTTTAATCAGTGGATTGTCGATCGCTTTCGGGTAGGCTGTCTCTTAGACCGCGTTCGGCTGCACGACCAAATTCAGGAAGGAGAAGGGCAACTCTGCTTTGCTACAGTAACCAATCCTAGTCAGGAAGTGTTCTACCACAGTCGATGGAATCCAATGGGTAACGGTGCTGAAGTCTGGAGGACTTTTGCAGATGATGGCAGCTTGGCAGATATACAAGATGAGACACCTGCTGCACCGGGGGAACAAATTGCTGCGGCGATCGCCGTTCGTTTTACGATTCGTCCCGGCAGAACGCGCAAAATTCCCTTTATTCTGGCTTGGGACTTCCCGGTTACTGAGTTTGCCCCAGGCGTTAACTATTATCGACGCTACACTGACTTCTTTGGTCGCAATGGCAGCAATGCTTGGTCAATTGTTCGCACTGCCCTCAAGCACAGCGAACTGTGGCAAGAAAAGATTCAGTCTTGGCAAAAGCCGATTTTAAATCGAGAGGATTTGCCCAATTGGTTTAAAATGGCGCTGTTTAATGAGCTGTACCTACTTACCGATGGCGGTACTCTCTGGACGGCAGCTAGCGATCGCGACCCTGTAGGTCAGTTTGGTGTCCTGGAATGTCTCGATTACCGTTGGTACGAGAGCTTGGATGTCCGGCTTTATGGCTCCTTTGCCCTGGCGATGCTGTGGCCCCGACTCGATAAAGCAGTCTTGGAAGCCTTTGCACGGGCAATTCCGACTAGTGACGACACCCCCCGCATCATTGGTTATAACCAAGCCTCTGCCATCCGTAAAGCCGCCGATGCCACGCCACATGACCTCGGTGCGCCTAACGAGCATCCTTGGGAGAAGACGAATTACACGAGCTACCAGGATTGTAACCAGTGGAAAGATTTACCCTGTGATTTTGTCTTGCAGGTCTATCGCGACTTTATTTTAACGGGTGCCGACGACATCGAGTTTTTGTGGGAGTGCTGGTCAGCGATTGTAAAGGCTCTGGCTTACCTCAAAAGCTTTGACAAAGACGGAGATGGCATTCCGGAAAACTCTGGGGCACCGGATCAGACGTTTGATGATTGGCAGCTTAAAGGTATCAGTGCCTACTGCGGTGGGTTATGGTTGGCAGCACTGGAAGCGGCGATCGCGATCGGTGAAATCTTGATTTCTCACTATCCACCTTCTTCTGAACTGCCAGAAACATCTGACCTAGATACGCTTCAAGAAACCATTGACTTGTATCGTCAATGGTTAAAACAAGCTCAACCCCTTTATCAAGAAAAACTTTGGAACGGTCAATATTATCGATTGGATAGTGAAAGTGGCTCAGATATCGTCATGGCAGACCAGTTATGCGGTCAGTTCTACGCTCAGTTACTGAAGTTGCCCAACATCGTACCAGCCGAGTGTGTTCAGTCTGCGATCAAGACGGTGTACAGCTCCTGCTTTTTAAAGTTTCACAATGGTGGACTGGGGGCAGCTAATGGAGTCAGACCCGATGGAAGTCCCGCAGACCCCAATTCTACTCATCCCCTAGAAGTCTGGACGGGCATTAACTTTGGGCTAGCGGCATTCCTCATACAACAGGAAATGAAGGAGGAAGCCTTTCAACTTACCGAGGTAGTGGTGCGGAAAATCTATGAAAATGGACTGCAATTTAGAACTCCGGAAGCCATTACAGCAGCAGGGACGTTCCGCGCCAGTCACTACCTGCGGGCGATGGCAATTTGGGCTATTTATGGACTACTCGGCTGAGGCTTGGGAGTAAGGATTGCTGTGATCGGTTCTTGAGCGATCGCCTCTAAACCAATCGACTGCAATAAGCTAGTCCACTCGGCTTTCAGGCTGGGATCATTTGGATTCTGACGACGTAGTTGAGCTAGAGTTGTCACGGCTTCGTACCAAATCCCGGCTTGCCGATAGAGGGCAATCTTCTCTTGTGGTGTTGCTTGTGCTAACTGGGTTTCGAGGGATGGGTTCAGTGCAACCCGTTCCACCCAGCCTTCCACCAGGACAGACTGTTCTTCATTGCAATAGACCGTGAAAAACCAGCGATACCGTTTGCCAACTTCCAGCCCTGGTGCTGTGGGTGGCAGATTAAAGTCCATGACACCAGGAGCGGTTGCCGATCCACTTAGCGTGGTTTGGTAGATATCTTTGCCCATCTCATCTTGTAGCAAAAACTCAACCGGATGCCCAGGC
>DATNQT010000427.1:0-4321 GCA_036703885.1 Candidatus Sericytochromatia bacterium | reverse complement strand
CGAACCTTATAAGTCTGACCGTCTTTGTCAGCACCAGACGATGAAGAGAGCGCTGGCTTCAAGCTATCTCGCTTCAGAGGGTTGTAAAAGAAGGCTCCGGTTTGGGGAGGTAGTGTTGGATCGAGGACAATTTCTGTAAGACTTTTCACTACACCTGTTAGCGGAATCGCCAGAATTACTCCCAATAATCCCCCGACTTTGGCTCCGAGTAGCAAAGATACAAAGATAATCACTGGCGATAAACCCGTCAACTTACCCAGGATGCGGGGAGCAATCAAGTTGTCTTTGATTTGCTGCAATGCGAGTGCTATCCCCAATACTTCCAGTGCTAGCCACCAGTCAATAAATGCCACTACAGTCACTACTGTTGCAATGCCTAAGGTGGCTCCTACAAAGGGGATTACCTCCATCAAACCAATAAAGACGGCAAACAGCAAGAAAAAAGGAACTCGTAATGCCCAGAAGGTAAGCGTTAGAGTCGTTGCCATAAACAGACCCAACAATAACTGACCCGTAACAAACCGCTGTAAATTACGTTGCAACGACTCGGTTAATCCCTCTCGGATTTTTGAGGAAAGAATACTCGTTAGACTTCGCCAAACCCGCTCACCATCAATGAGCATATAAAACGAAATCACCAGAATTAAGATGAAGTCCAAAAACCAGTTAAATGTACCGACGACTAAGCCCAAACCAGTAGAGGCAATATCTTCTGCCTGTTCTTGCACCCGTGCCAACAGTTGAGATGCCAAAATCCGGACATCGAATGGCAATTTGTGTGCAACACTCCAGTCTTGGAAGCTAGCCAATCGCAGCTGACTTTCTTCTAGCAGAGAGGGGAAATTTGTGGCTAATTGCCTCCCTTGATTAAATATGGGTGGTGCTAGGGTCAAAGCAATCAAGACGACAGCAACGGCGGCTACTAGATAGACGAGTATTGCGGCTACAGTTCGGGGTAAGAAAGGCTCAACAGCCGCCACAGCATAATTGAGCAAAAAGGCAACCAATGCCGCCGTAAGCAAAATGCTGATGAGTTCCCCCACATAGCTTAGTGCCAAGAGCGTTACCCAGCCTGTTACTAAAATTAACAGCCAAGTAATTAGAAACTGTTGAAAAGGTGAAAAGATACGATTCATTGAGGTATTGTTGTTGGGCAATCTACTTCCTCGTAAGGTAGTTGCTCGTCAGATAAGCATCATTACCTCATTATTATCAGCGCGGTCACTGCACTTTGGGTAAGTTCAGTACTTCTAGCTGTGACTCCAGTAGCCTAAAAGTCAGAGCCTTAGGCGATCGCATGGCAGCAAACGAGCTGTACCCTTGCTAAAGGGAATGATGCCTGTCCTTATTCGATGATTACTACTGGCGTTCCTACCGATGCCCAATCAAATAACCACTGGGCGTGATTTACAGCTACATTTACACAACCGTGGCTGACTGGCTTACCAAACTGATGGTGCCAATAAACTCCGTGAATTGCATAGTTCCCCTGGTAAAACATTACATAAGGCACATTTGGAATATCGTAGTCAGCTCCACTCATGCGACTACTAGCGTATTTCGTTTGAATTTTGAAGATACCGGGACGAGTTGGGGAGGAGTCTTTACCCGTAGAAATTACGATCGCGTAAACCGGATTTTTGCCTTCCAAAGCAACTAGCCGTTGCGTTGTCATGTC
Organism: Candidatus Sericytochromatia bacterium; assembly: GCA_036703885.1. Taxonomy (GTDB): domain Bacteria; phylum Cyanobacteriota; class Cyanobacteriia; order Cyanobacteriales; family Coleofasciculaceae; genus CADCTM01. Next base: position 2,643 of record DATNQT010000427.1, on the reverse strand, counting down.
AACCAGAATCCAGCGTTCCTGTGAAGCTTGTAGTGCCGCGATTTTCCTAATGACGCTCTCAGGCACAGGGGCTGTCAAAGCTGGTGCTACGCCGATACCTAAAGTAATCAGACTTAGGGCTGCACTAACAAAGAATGTTCCACAACGACGCCGCCATTGAGAAGGAATGATGTTCAAGGACTTCACATCTCCTGATAAAAGTTCGTGACAGCTTCAGTCGGTGTTTGTATTTTACCTCTGACTTGTAACTGGGGAGTAGGGAGTTAGCTTGGCGGTTAAAACCGCAGCTACACAACCAAAACCCGCCTACGCGGGTTTGGTGAAACCCTGATTTTCCGTTAGTCCGCGCAGGCGGACTTGGTTTTTATAGCCGCGATTTCCAATCGCCTGGGCTTAAGTTGACACCGATGGGGAGTGGGAAATGGGAAATACCACTTTCATTCATGGCGGTGAAATTTTTTCATTGGGACTGCCTTGTCCCTCAAGGAGTTGATGCAGTTGCCAGGTGTTCCTTGAGCGTTTTTGCCCGTTGGGCGATCGCCTCCCAATCTTCAGCTACAATGAGGGGATTGGGAAACAACTCTCCAGAAAGACCAACTGCGATCGCTCCTGCTGCAATAAATTCCTTGGCATTTTCCAGCGTCACGCCACCCGTAGGAATCAAGGGAATATGACCGAGCGGTCCTTGTAAGGCTTTAATATAACTTGCCCCACCCACAGCCTGAATGGGAAACACCTTAACGCTACTAGCCCCTGCTTTCCAAGCTGTGACAATTTCTGTGGGAGAGAGTGCTCCTGGCACAATTGGCACTTCGGCAGCGACGGCGGCGGCAATTAAAGCTGGATCTACATGGGGAGTGAAGAGAAACTGAGCACCTGCATCAATTGCCTGCCGCAATTGCTCCCGATCCAAGAGTGTACCCGTGCCAATCGTACAATGGGGTAATTCTCGGCGTAGTTGCTCGATTAGCTCAAGAGCGCGATCGCTATTCCAAGTAATTTCAATTAGTGATAGTCCACCTGCCGCTACGGCATGAGCTAGTTTACGTCCCTGTGATAACTGAGAAGCTCGAATCACAGCAATGGCTCGATGCTGCTTCAACAACGTTAACCAAGACTGATTAGACATCAACGAATAATGATGTAGAAGTTGGCGATCGGAGGAAATGTTTTTAGGCACTGGCTGTTCAAGCTCTTAATTTTTCTAAACATTCTTCTATGGCTGAAGAGATAGACAAAGCGAAACTCTCTTGAGTTCTCTTGGAATTATTAATTCTTCTACATCCTCTGCAAATAGAGCAAGCCGTAATTCAGCTTATCTGTCATTAGTCAGGCAAGTAGATCAGTACAAAATTTAGCTTATCTGTCATTAGTGTGATGATAGGCAAGTAAGTTATTGATTAAGCTTCTAAGTGTCCAGGGAAACAAAAATTAGAAACTTTAGGAGAATAATTGCATGGCTCTTTTAAAACTTGCAGATGCTTATCCAAACTATAAACAAGAAATCTTTGGCGGAGATGACATCAAAGGTTATGATGTCTATGCCACAGACAATGAAAAAATTGGCTCCGTTTATGATGCTCTCATTGATGAGCAAGGCAGCTTTCGCTATTTCGTAATTGATACGGGATTCTGGGTTTTTGGGAAGAAAGTCCTTGTGCCAATGGGTAGCGTACAGATTGATTATGATCGCCATCGGGTCTACGTCGCAGGCATGACAAAAGACGAAGCACAAAATATGCCTGAATATGACGACAGCATGACCGTTGACTACGACTACGAAGAACGAGTTAGAAACGTCTTCCGGCCTACAACTGCTCAAGCAGGTACAGCGGCGGCTGCCTCCCGCGCTACCCATGATCGCAACACCTACAACTATGACCACGATCAAGACCTCTACCGCGCCAATGAGGGAAATAATCAAAGAATCAAGTTGTACGAAGAACGGGTATTTGCTAACAAAACCCGTCAGAAAACCGGTGAAGTTGCAATAGGTAAGCACGTCGAAACTCAAACCGCACAAGTTTCAGTTCCTATCGAAAAAGAACGGGTGATCATCGAGCGCACTAGCCCCACCGATGCCAGAGAAGTAACACCTGGTACAGGTGCATTCCAGGAGGGAGAAGTTGCTCGTGTGGAAGTGTATGAAGAAACGGCTGACATTCAGAAGAAAGCCTTTGTGCGCGAAGAAGTCAACATCAGAAAAGAAGTTACTCAAGACACTGTAAATTCAACCGAAACAGTTCGTCGAGAAGAGTTAGATGTTGACGTTGATGGTAATCCAGTCATTAACAAAGGTCACTAGGTTATTCTCGCCAAATATTTGAGCAGGGTTACTGAAGAAGCCTAGTAATTTTAGCGAGTAAGAAGCTTTCATAATCTATGTGGGTAGAGTCATAATGAATTGGCTCTACCTGCTATTTAATTAAAAGCTGTAATTGAAGTGGAGGGAAAAATGGTTGTCAATAATGGTGAGTTTATAAAAAATAAAGCGCAAATCAATGACTTATTTGAGAAGCTTAGAAAGAAGCTGAACTCATTTAAGGTAATTAATTTAGCTGGTAAAACAATAGGGCGCATTAAGGATTTTACCCTCGACAAAAGCCGTCGCCTCTATATGGTTATACCTCAAGCGGATGGGGT
>DATNQT010000426.1:0-9090 GCA_036703885.1 Candidatus Sericytochromatia bacterium | reverse complement strand
GCTTGCAGAGAAACTAAGGAAAAGTTACGGAGTCGGTTAGCGTCGGTTTGGATAATTCGGGGAACGCTTGCCGAATTCAGATAAACCGTCCCTAGGGGATTGGTAGCGATCGCCTTCCGTAATCTCTGCTTCGTGTGGCGCATCGTGTGATGCATATGACCAAAGGTAACGAGGGGAACCTTTTTCCCCAGCGATTGAGATTGGGCGATCGCTTGTGCAAAATCCGGATCGCCATAATCTCCACCAATGGGTTGCCAGTCCTTCCCACAGGGGTCTTCTGGGCGATCGCCTAGCCCTACAGGTCCACTATGACCCATAAAGATAATCGTTTCATAAGCGGTACTTTTTACGGCTGCAACAATGCGCTCAATAGACTCTTCAAAGCTAGTGACACCGTACCGTTCCCGATAAAACTGATCGTTTTTCCAAACTTCACCACCCCAGCTAAAGGGGCGACTGCCAACCACAGAAAGATTGAACTCTGGGAAGTCAAGCTTTGCGTAACCGACATGAGCCTCACCCAGTAAGTCTAACTGTTGCTGCACCCAGTCTTCTTTTTCACGGTTGTATGGACACCTTTTTCTACCCCAATCCGAGGCAGTATACCAGGCATCATGATTCCCCATAATTGCTGCCTTGGGAATGTCTATAGAGGAAATCATCCGTACCACCTCTACCGACTCATTGCCAAAATCTCCCACAAATAGTACTAAGTCAACACCCAACTCCTTAAGAGCGATCGCATCTTCTTCTTCCCATAAATCGTGGATGTCGCCGACAACAGCGATTTTGACGGAATTCTCGTGATATCTGGTCATACCCTCTTATCTGCCTCCCTTCATCCAGGATAGGCAAAGCCAGCTTGTTTTGACAGTACTCAGGGGCTGGGGATTAGGAAATAAGCGATCGCTTTTCTTAAAGGAGAAGATTGGCAACAGACGTTTTTGGTAAAAACTACTATAATTCACAAGATAACTACTTCTTAACAGAGGCAACTCTTACACTGTGTTTACCACTGCATTTGCCCAACGAGAGTCTACCCCGACTGCTGTCCTACCCTATGACCTATTTGAAGCCATTGGTGTCCTAAAACAAGAACTAAACGCCGTAATTCTCGGACATTATTATCAAGACCCGGATATTCAAGATGTCGCCGACTACATTGGCGATTCCCTAGAGCTTTCCCGGAGAGCTGCAAACACTAATGCCGATGTCATCGTCTTTGCTGGCGTTCACTTTATGGCAGAAACTGCCAAAATTCTCAATCCTGACAAGCTAGTACTATTACCAGACTTAGACGCTGGTTGCTCTCTGGCAGACAGCTGTCCTGCTGATGCCTTTGCCCAATTCAAAGCCGCTCATCCCGATCATCTGGTAATTTCCTACATCAACTGCACCGCCGAAATCAAGGCGATGAGCGACATCATCTGTACCAGTTCTAACGCTGTCAAACTTGTCAACCAGATTCCAAAAGACCAACCCATTATCTTTGGTCCCGATCGCAATCTCGGTCGCTACGTGATGGAACAAACAGGTCGTAACCTTGTACTGTGGCAAGGTAGCTGCATCGTCCACGAAACCTTCTCAGAAAAGAAGCTCGTTCAGCTCAAAATCGAACACCCGAATGCCGAAGTTATTGCTCACCCCGAATGCGAACCACCAGTACTGCGTCACGCCAACTACATCGGTTCTACTACAGCCTTATTAAAGTATTCTCAAGCCAGTTCCGCTGAGACGTTTATCGTCGCTACTGAACCGGGTATCATCCACCAAATGCAAAAGCAGACACCGAATAAGTACTTCATCCCAGCGCCAGGGATGAGTAACTGTGCTTGCAATGAGTGTCCGTATATGCGACTCAATACTCTCGAAAAGCTGTACTTAGCCATGAAGCACCGTCAGCCAGAAATCACCATGCCAGAACATATTAGAGTTGCAGCACTGCGCCCCATCCAACGAATGCTGGAAATGAGTGCTTAGTGCAGGCTGGCACAAATCAGAAGTGAAATGGTATAAAGTACCAGAATCGTAGGGGCACGACATGGTGTGCCCTACGTTATTTATTAGGAATTTTTAGGGTATTTATTGCTTTAAAGGGAAGGTAGTGAAGGAACGCCTGATTATTTTTACCCGTTATCCAGAACCCGGAAAAACCAAGACACGGCTGATACCAGTCCTTGGCGAGGAAGGTGCCGCAACGCTTCAGCGTCAGATGACGGAAAGTACACTAGCTGAAGTTAAGAAAGTTTCAAGGTTCTATCCATCGTCGATGGAAGTCCATTTTGCTGGTGGCAATGAACAGCTAATGCAAGATTGGCTGGGTTCTAGTATTATCTATCGACGGCAGACTGAGGGCGATATTGGTTGTCGTATGGCTTCAGCATTTCAAGAATCTTTTGAGGCTGGGATCGATAGTATCGTTCTGATTGGTATTGATTGCCCCGATCTGAATGCTCAATTGATGGTACAGGCATTTCAAGCTCTTGATCGCCATGACTTAGTTATTGGACCAGCACGGGATGGTGGTTATTATCTGATTGGGTTACGTCGTTTCGTTCCGGAGCTATTTATAGGCATTAGCTGGAGTACCAATGAAGTCTTGCAACAAACACAAAACATTATCCAAAGGCTTGAGTTAGCGGTGGCTTATCTGCCTTTGCTCAGTGATATCGACCGTCCGGAGGATTTATCACTCTGGAACCCTACTAATCTTTAAGTAGGTTTTATGCAGTTAGTCAATTAACTCCCTTCCCTAGCTCGAAAATAACGAATTTGTAGAGGGAGGAGTAGCTGTTTTTGTTTAATTTAGTGAAGGATTATTACTTTCTTTAAGTTTAATCCAAAGAAACATTTTAATTATGAACAAAGAGTCGAAATCCTTGATAAGGTTGAAATGAAAAATTTAACATTAGCAGTTTTTTCTCTTATTTTCTTAGGTCTAGTCGTTAGGAAGCTTCTGGTCTAGGAGAGGTAAGGGTTTTAGAGGTATTCACGATGGTTCAAATTAATGGATTAGAGCGTGTTTCTGACAAGTTGCAAACAACACTTAACAAAGAAGCACGTAACCCTTCAGCAGATAGAAAAGATGAAGTCGCAACCCTCTTAAATTCCGAACGTTTCGTTGCGTCGTACAATGCCTGTATCTGGTGGGACGGATGCTATTACTGCAAAGATGAGGATAATTATTGGTATTGCATCAGATGTAGCTTTTTTTAGCTAATACCAAATTAAATACCTAAAACTCACGGCTCCTACAATAGGAATTTGTTGATAGAGGGCGATCGCCAGCCGTTGACAAACCTATCTCTAGATAGATTTTTTGGACTCTATCTTCTGAGTGCTTGACATCAATTCTGGAAAGCTTTAATTTAAAAATGCATATTTCAAGTGGGTAGCCTAATCTTATCTGGCAAATGCCAAAAGTCAGATTATGAGCGGAGGAACCAAATTTTGGGGCTAATCTCAACCGTTGAGAGAGACACCTTCCAGTCTTAGCCCGTCAGCTAACTCCGTCGGCAATGGGAGGAGCACCATAGACATAAGCTTTACCAAAGCCTTAGTCGTTGGGGTCTCCTAAACAGATGACACTGCAATGATGACACTGCAATTTTAGTGTCAGTAGCTTTAGCATTCTGTTTCCTGACCCACCTCGTAAACCCCTACAGATTAACAGAGGTTAGAACGATGACGACTTACAAAGAATGGAATCTGCGTACAAAAGAAGAGTTAAACGGTATTGCGGTTGATTACACCGACCCGGAAGGACAATCCTTCAGCGCACCTTTCTGTTTTCACACCTTGGAAGAAGCATTAGATTACGGGAAACTGTGCATTGATCGATCAATTCGCTCAAGGTCGTTGCAGAAGGATGTAAATGAAGCCATTCAAGGACGAGTGATTAGTTAGAGTTTGCAAGAATTTCTAACCAATCTTATTCATCCAATTTTGCAGGGTAGGCAAGATGCCTGTCTTGCAAAATTGGGAATAACTCGTAAATAGACCCAGACGCTACCTTAAAGTTGCAATCAATGGATAAAGATTCAGCGACGTGCCGCTATTGTGTGGTGCTGGTAACAGTTTCTTCCCAGCAAGAAGGGGAAGCGATCGCAAAAGCACTCGTTGAGTCTCAAATGGCTGCTTGTGTCACCCTCATGCCTGTGCATTCGATTTATACCTGGCAAGAGCAAATTCACTCAGAACAAGAGTGGCAGCTGCTGATCAAAACTTACTTTTCTCAATTTTCCAACTTAGAAAAGAAAATTCGAGAACTTCACTCCTATGAGGTACCGGAAATCATTGCCCTACCCATTTGGGCTGGTTCTTCGCCTTACTTGCAGTGGATTTCCGATAATGTTAGGGATTCATAAAACCCTTTATTACCTTTATTAATAAAACACAGCAATGCTGTGCTTCTAATCTATTACTTCAAGCAGATTCAGACAGCGTTGCTGATAAACTTTGCTGCTGAACTGGGATAGCGATAGAAAACTCTGCGCCCTTCCCTGGTTCAGAGACACAAGTCAACAAACCCTTGTGCTTTTCTACAACGATTTGATAACTAACAGATAAACCTAAACCCGTACCTTTACCAACGGGTTTGGTTGTAAAAAACGGGTCAAATAATCGGCAGCACACTTCATCACTTATTCCGGGTCCATTGTCAGCAATCCGAATCACCGCATGAGGAATCTTTTCTCCACCCGCTCCTGCATACTCTCTAATTAGTTCCTGAACACCCGTGCTGATTGTGATGTAACGGGGAGTATCTCGAACCTTAGAAGGCATCTCCAAAACATCAATAGCATTGGTCAGGAGATTCATAAATACCTGATTGAGCTGTCCTGCATAACCTTCCACCAGAGGCAAAACACCATACTCTTTATAAACTGTAATTTCAGGACGTTCATCGGTTGCTTTCAGGCGGTTTTGTAATAGTAGTAGAGTACAGTCTAGACCTTCGTGAAGGTCTATCGGCTTCATTTCGGTTTGTTCAGCTCTTAAAAAATTCTGCAAGGATAAAACAATTTGCCGTAGGCGGTTCGCCCCTACCTTCATAGAGGCTAGCAGTTTCGGCATATCTGCCATAAGGAAATCGAAGTCAATCACTTCTAACTCGCTCTGGACTTCCTCGACAGGGTTAGGATAGTGAATTGAATAGAGTTTCACTAAGCGCATCAAGTCTTTGATGTAGCAATTTGCGTAATCCAGGTTACCGTAGATGAAACCAACAGGGTTATTGATTTCATGGGCAACACCAGCGACCAACTGCCCTAGGCTTGACATTTTTTCCGTCTGAATCAATTGAGCTTGAGTACGCTGAAGTTCCTCCAATAAAGCTTTGACCTGCTGTGTTTCTGCCTCTAACTGCTGGGCTTGATTTTTGAGCCGAGCTTTTGATTGGCGTAAAGCCGCCTCTGTTTGCTGGTGTTGAGCAATTTCCTGTTTCAGAAGCTCATTCGTCTGGGTGAGTTCAGCCGTTCGTTTCTCGACCCGTTTTTCTAGCTCATCATGGGCTTTTTGCAGGGCTTCCTCAGCCAGCTTGCGTTCCGTGATATCCCGCGTCACCCTCACAAAGCCTTGTAGCTGTCCGTCTGCATCTCGCAAGGCAGTGATTACGACATTAGCCCAAAACTTTGAGGTATCTTTGCGTACTCGCCAGCCTTCGTCTTCAAAACGACCCTGGCTGGCAGCAATCTCTAATCCCCGCTCCGGTTTCCCAAGCTTGATATCTTCCTGAGTGTAAAAGCAACAGACGTGCTGACCTACAATCTCTGAAGCTTGATATTTCTTGATACGTTCAGCTCCAGAGTTCCAACTAACGATGTAACCGTTGGGGTCGAGCATAATGATGGCATAGTCATTGATGCCCTCAACCAACAAGTGGAATCGCTCTTCGCTTTCCCGATGTGCCGCCTCCGCCTGTTTGCGTAAGTGAAGCTCGCCGTAGGCATCGGTGTTATCACGAACTACAGCATAAATCAATTTCTGCTCTTGGCAAGCTGTCACGTTCCACAACAGCCATTTGTAGGAACCATCTTTGCAACGATAGCGATTTTCAAACTGAGTTGTCTCCGTACCTGCGGTAATCGCCTGCAACTGCTTGAGGGTTAATGGCTGATCTTCTGGATGAATAAATTCAATCCAGGGTTGGCTTAAAAACTCTTGCGTAGTAAAACCCAGTATTTTCTCGCAGATCGGGTTGAGTTGCTTGAAATAGCCGTCAAAACCCACAATGAAAAACATATCCATCGCAAGTGTAAAAAACTTGTCCAGAGTACCAGAAACAGGAGAGTCTACCTCTGGTTCTTTTTTCTTGCCCTTGACAGTTAGGGTTTTTGTCGCTTGGGTTGCCATTTCTCACTTACCTAGTTGATTCAACTCAACTCCTCCCTTGCTTATCCTCAAGCGACAATCAAGTTTTGGGATTGTTGGCAAAGCAGTTGCTCTAACTTTGCCCGGACGCTACAGGATCGAATACCTATTGAAAACAGCGAACCGCTTTGTATGTATTTAGCGTCACTGCCACAAAGGCTGTGATTGAGAGGCAAGTAGATACACCCTGATCTAGTAAAGATTCTAAATCTATATAGCTAGTCTAAACCTTATGTATTGTTTCTCGAATAACTTAATACTAATTCATGGTACTTCATTTATCGATTAACAGGACTTAAATTAACGCCTATAGGATTACTCGTTTTTAAGGTAAAGCCTATACTTTTACTATTAAACATACTTGACAATTTAGCAACCTCATGAATTTTGAACAAAATCGGATGTAAAGTCAAAAGAATATCAATCAACAAATCACTTCATACCTCAGCTTCAGGCAATTAGCCACGGTAGCCAAAGTGCTAAACTTAGCAAGCTCACAAATAGAACAGGGATTGTCAGAATCAGAGCGATGCCCACGTACTGAACCCAACTGATATGCAATCCTTTCCGCGCCAAAACGTTTAGCCAGAGTAGAGTTGATAGACTGCCAATTGGTGTAATCTTCGCCCCAATGTTGCAGCCAATGACATTGGCATACACCATGACTTCTCGCAGGGCGCGATCGCTTTCCATAAGATCTGGAATTGCCAGGTTATTAATCAATACAGTTGGGAGATTGTTCATCACACCGGATAGCCCAGTCGCCAGGAAACCAACGCCTGTAGCGGTAAGGGTTAGTCCCCAACCAGATAGCCATTCCAACCGCTGGCGGATGAAAACCGTTAAACCCGCATCACCCAAACCAATAACGATGAGATACATCCCCAGGCTAAACAAAATCACTTGCCAGGGAGCTTCTCGCAAAACCTTGCTAATCTTGATTACAGCAGTTTCATCCTTATGAAACCAACGCCCCGCTAGTGCCAGCATAATTAAAGCACTAATCCCAGCGATGAAGGAAACGGGGATCGAGAGAGGGGCAGCAAAAAAGTAGCCAATTAAAAGTAATCCTAAAATCGGAAAGCTCCACTGGCAGACGAGGGGATCGCGAATCGCATCTGCGGGTAGTGGCATCTCATCAAGGTAATAGCGTGTTGGGATGTATCGGTCGAAGTAGAACCACAAAACAGCTAAACTACTAGCGATCGCCACAAAATTCACCGGGATCATCACCAAGGCATAGCGCAAAAAGGAAATATGGAAATAGTCAGCCGTGATGATATTTACAAGATTGCTCACTGGCAGTGGCAAGCTTGTAGCATCTGCGATGAAACCCGTCGCGAAGACAAATGCCAAAGTCGTCTTGGGATTAAAACCCAGCAGCAATAGCATTTCCATCACCGTCGGTGTCCAGATCAGGGCAGTCCCATCATTAGTCAGCAGTGCCGTCACTAATGCCCCTAAGAGTATGACTAAGACGAAAAGCAGACGCCCACGACCCACGCCCGCACGAACCATCCAAAGCGCCAACCACCGGAAAAAACCCGCTTCATCCAGGATGAGGGAAATAATTACTAGGGCAACTAAGGTAAAAGTAGCGTTCCAGACGAGCGCCCAAACTGTGGGAATATCTTGCCAGGTCACAACACCTGTAGCAAGAGCAAGAAGCGCCCCTCCCAATGCACTAAATCCAATACCCAATCCTCGTGGTTGCCAAATAACGAGGATAAGAGTGAGCAGAAAAATTGCAATTCGTAATGCGATCGCGCCGCTTAACGCCACTTGGGAAGTTTACCTTTTGTAGAAACACTCATACAGCCCTCCGCGATCCCTTTAGTTATGGCGATTTGTAGTTTGATGCAGTAGTGATTGACCTCTCCCCCAACCTTGTCCTGCTCTTGAGAGGGGCTTCTTACTCCCCCTTCCCTATCATGTGAACGCGGGGAAGGGCGAAGCATTCGTGTTTTAATCTTGTTGGTCATACCCAAGTATTTCTGCACGAATGCTTCGCCCCTACAGGATTTCAGAAGATGTGGGTAAAGCATAGCCCTACTAGGGAAGGGGCGGGGGGTTAGGTCTTACCAATGTGTGTAATCCACCTTAAAACCGCTGCTATAAGCCAATCTGCTAGGTTGAAGTGGCAAGCTACTATAGCTAAAACTGACCTGCTAAAGCCGCATTGCAGCGTTCGCAGATTGTGGGATGCTCCAGTATTTTGCCAACCAGGGTGGAGTAGTTCCAGCAGCGATCGCATTTTTCCCCATCTGCCTTCACCACACCAACGCCTAAAGCATCGGTTGTAACGCTATACTTTGCTTCGTTTAGAGCTTCTGGAGAATCCAACAATTCCACCTGAGAGGCTAAAAACAGGTAGCGCAACTCATCCACCCGATTGCCGCTCAGACTATCTTTAGGATTTAATGCTTCAAGCTGCTGCCGCAACTGTGGGTTAGAAACGTAGAGCAACACTTTTGCTTCCAGAGAAGAACCAATCATCTTCTCCGTCCTAGCTTGCTCCATCACTTTATTAACTTCAGTTCGGATGCCGCGTAGCGTAGCCCAAGATTTTGCCAGTTCTGGGTTCTTCCACTGCTCCTCTAACTTCACCCAACCCGCCTCGAACACTGACTTGTAAGGCGTCTTATAGGGGAGGTACTGCCAGATATCCTCTGCCATGTGGCACAGAACAGGTGCGATCGCTTTTGCTAAATTCTCCAA
>DATNQT010000425.1:0-6498 GCA_036703885.1 Candidatus Sericytochromatia bacterium | reverse complement strand
GTAACAATTCTGGGTGAGAACGCTGGCATACATCTAATGGTACGCTTGCACACCCACCTCAGCGACAAGGAGATTGTCGCCAAGGCAGCGCAGCAAGGTGTGGAATTAGTTAATGCACAGCGATATTACATGGAAGGTACTAACAAATGTGAATTTGTGATTGGTTATTCTGACTTAACCGAGTCAAAAATTACTGAAGGAATATGCAGACTAGCAAAGAGTGCTGGTCGAACCAACAGTATCCTTGAGTAGCAAGCGAACAGAGAGTTACGCTAAGGCAGAAAAGCTATCTGGATAACCTTTCTGACTACCACCTTTTGAACCTTCACATAAACTTAGGTAAATTTGACCTGGAAGACAAGATCGTTAAAGTCATTGTCACCGCCACCGAACAAGTCCTCGAAACCAAAGGTGTTGTCCCCTAGCACGCGGACGTGGTCAGTCGCATCCTGATTGATTCCCTGATAAGCAAAGTAAGCCAACGGCTCTTGCTTGCCATCCCCCTGATTAAGGGGATTAGACGCCAGAAATTCACTCTTGGTGCCATCGGCAATAATACATGGCGCATAGATAGCTCCACCGTTTAGCTGTGATTGACCTGTAGCCTCCCGGTTGGATTGCAGTTCGGATATGAACGCTGTCTGTCGAATTGCCGCTTCTGCATAACCCGCTTGACCTGGAGTAAGTCGTGCTCCCGTTAACTGGTCAATAATCGTACCTTGTTCATCTTCGACCTGGTACAGACCAACCGTGTTGTTATATTTAGCTTCACTGTCAATACTGAAGTTAAAGTTAACGACCTGACCCGCCTGGGCACGAAGATCTATCAATTCCAGTTGCGCTGTCTGTTGGAGCTGTGTACCCACAGGAAGAGTCGAATTCGTTAGGGCTTGGGCTGTCAGCACAACGTTATTGAAGCTTTGGTTACTCCCACCCTGCTGGTCTCGCCAAGCTAGAGTAAAGCCTCCATTGTTGAGAGTTGAAGTTTCCAGATAGTCAACACCATTAGCATTGAAGGAGGGCGAACCAAAGAAAACATTCGGGAGCGTCTGTCCAGCCGCTAAGCCAGCTCGTACTGCGGCGGCAGTGCTGTCTTGCACTAGATAAAGTCCCAACTGTGTACCCGCTTCAAAGCTTAATTGACGCGAGAGGCTGACATTACTGAGCAAACCGTTGGAGTCTGGGAGGACTGAGAAAATTGGTTGTGCATTATTGAGGGCAGCTTCCAAGTAGTTAGGCTGACCCGGGGCAATACCATTAATGGTGCCTTGAGCGTCATCAACGACATAAACCCCAATTTCATTAAAGAAACTCGTGTTGCTTTGACCGAGGTCAAACTGGAGTACGACTTCTTGCCCAGGGGAACCTTGAACAGTAAAGATATCGTTTGAACCCTGAATTAGACCGGATACACCTGAGCCACCAGTACCTGAGTTGCCATCCCCACTATCGGTGATATCGATAGTGAAATTAGGGATGTTAAGTCCGGCGAAACCTGGATCGGTGGTGTTGATGCTAGTAGTAATTGTGGTGGTCTGAGGCCCTTCAACGATGCCGTCATCAACGGCACTAATGCTGATAGTTTGGGGGACTAAAGCCGTGGCATCGCCAGCAAAGTTGAGGGTGAGGGGAATCCCAGCGCCCCCACCTAGGTCAACCTGCTCATTATCTGGGGTGAGGGTCAGGGTGACGGGAACTGGAGGGGCAATGTTCAGGGCAAGCTCTAAGGTTTTTGGGTCATCGCCTTCTGTCAGTGGGATACCATCTAAGGGGCTAGGGTTAATGACTATGCCAGGTAGCCCCAGCAAGTTGCTATCAGTGATATTGACAGTAACAGGTGGGAGGCTAACGTTGACAAGATCCGCCGCATCAGTGGTAACGGTAATTGTGCTGCTTTGAGCGTCTTCAACGATGCCGTCAGCAACGGCTGTGAGGGAAACGACTTGGGGAGTTAGAGCATTGTCAAGGGTAAAGTTGAGGGTGGTGGATTGCCCAGCGCCAGCACCTAGGTCAATCTGATCATTACTTGGGGTAAGGGTAAGAGTGACGGGGGCGACAGGAACGCCAGAAAGGGCGATGCTGAAGGTGTCTGAGGTTTCCCCTTCTGTTATATTTACAACGCCATCTGCGGGAGTGATGCTGATGCTGGGGAGTCCGAGCAATGAAGCATCGGTAACCGCTACAGGCAGAGTCGTCAGGGGAAGTGCAATCAGATCGCTTAGAGCTGGGTCAGCAAAAGCGATGTCAATGTTGCTAATCTCTGGGCTATCTTCAACGATGCCGTCATCGACGGCTGCAATGTTGACGATTGTCGGATTAGTGGCATCCAAGTTGACGGTGACAGCTGCTCCTGCCCCTTCACCCAAGTCAATATCCTCTCCTGGAGTCAGAGTCAGGGCGATCGCAGGTAGGTCAACAGCCGTATCTGGTAGAGCAATGGTGAGGGCGGCAGTGGCTCCTCCTTCTGTTACCTCTGTACTGGTTGGAGTGATGCTCAGTTGGGGAAGCGCCGTCACTATTGGGTCAGTAATATTGAGCGGGATATCAAGAGCGGGGAGAGTAACTCCCAAAGGAAGCGGAATATCAGGATTAGGGGCAATGTTAACTCCAGCCAGTCGATCAGCTTCAGGAGTGCCATTATCGGCTACTGAGATGGTTAGATCGGCTGTTGGGTTGGTAGTGCTGAGGGTAACAGTGGCAGCAGCTCCGGCTGCACCACCATTTAGGCTAATCTCATCACTGTCTGTGCTGACATCAAGTGTGACTGAGGGAAGCAGAGGACCCAAAATGCCAGGAGTTAGACCTACAGTTAGGTTGAGGGAGTTATCTCCCTCCGTCACGATTACGGCAGTAGATCCCAGTGGTGGGTTAATGGTAATTGGCATGATAAATTAGGTAAAAAAAGGTAGTGTTTACTAACTGCCGTGGCTCCGATAAACTTCAAATAGCCACGCTCGCCACTATCTGTCACCAAAGAAGTCCTGGTACAGCTCAACGTCACCGCTGCTCAGATTGATAGCGTCCGAGCAAATGTCTCTCAAAGAGTAGTAGCTCTTCAGAGTCGATGTAATCGGAGAAAACTCAGATTAACAATTGCTTCACCAGTCAAGATTAATCAGTGAAAATTGATTTGAATATTAGAAAAATTACGGAAATTGTTTTAAAGGTATCTATACTAATTCCGTAAATCTACTACCGTGAAATTACGATAATGGCAAATTTAGCAAGACTTGGCGAATTTTAATTTCTGATTTACTTAGTTTTTATAAAATTATTTCAAAAAAAATCAAAATATGTGTTAAGTAAATTCTTAAATCACTCAGTACTTTTACGCAGCTTTACTGAATTCTGAAAGACTGCTTTGATTTGAGCCTCTTATCATGATTTGGTAAATTTGACTATCGTTGTCAGGTTCTAATTCTGTAAGCTGCAGTTCTGGTAAACAACTTAGTGATCGCTTTCAGGAAGAATCAGAGATGTTCTGGCGGAACGTATCATTTTTTTTGTTGCTAAAAATACTTGTTCCTATAGGGACTTTAGTGCTGTTATTCTTCCGTTAAATTTAAAAAGTGTATGAAAGTACAATCTGCATAATTATTTATCGTTCTAATGGAACTGGCATAAACGCTGAAATGCTCCTTTTAACGTTTAATTTAGAAAGTCTTGACATTGAATGGTAGATGACTTGACTCTGCTCAATGACTGGCATCCCGTGATGCTGTCACAAGAGATAGAAAACGGAATAGTAAAACCGATGAGCTTGCTGGGCGAGGATTTGGTGTTATGGCGTCATCATGACAAAATTCTCGCTTGGCAAGACTTGTGTCCTCATCGAGGCGCGAGGTTTTCACTGGGATGGGTAGAAGATGATACCCTGGTCTGTCCTTATCATGGTTTAGCCTTTAACAGTGAGGGGCAGTGCGTACAAATTCCCGCTCATCCAGACTTGCAACCTCCTACACGCGCTTGTGCCCATACTTACCAAACTCAAGAGCGTTATGGTTTTGTGTGGGTATCGTTGGGTAATCCGAAGCAAGAAATTCCCTCTTTCCCAGAATGGGATGAACCCAGTTACCGCCCAGTCTTGTGCGGACCTTATCACTTTAAAACGAGTGGTTTCCGGGCAATTGAGAACTTTTTGGATGTTGCCCACTTTCCCTTTGTACATGGAGAATTACTAGGCGATCGCACTCGTCCTGTTATTGATGACTACGAGGTAGAAGTTGAAGCCGACGGCATCATCCTCAGCAATGTCCGTGTTTGGCAACCTAATCCCGATGGTACAGGGCAGGGCGGTTCAGTTGCATACAACTACCGCGTCCTTCGACCCTTAACGGCATATTTTTCCAAAAATACGGATGGGCGTTGTCTGACAATCTTCTTCACCGTGACGCCTGTGCAGGAAGAAGAGTGCATTGCTTGGATGTGGATGGCGATGAACCATTCCTATGAAGTCCCAGAAGCCGAACAACGAGCGTTTCAAGATCGAATTGTTGCTCAAGATCTTCCAATTGTGGAGTCGCAGCGTCCCAAGCGTTTGCCCCTGGACTTGCCAGCAGAATTTCATTTACCCTGCGATCGCGCCTCGATTGCTTACCGCAAGTGGCTCAAACAACTAGGTATTAGCTTCGGTACTACTTGCACCGCCCCCTCTATCTCTGAAATATAGGTAAGATGTGAGATAGTAGGACAGGCAAATGCCAAGGGTGCATGAAATTTCTGACCAGATTAGATAAAGCCTCTATTTATTAAGAGTGCTAAGGAATTCAATAGAATTAGGTACTTCGGTGCAAAGAACTCTACGCAGTAGACCTTCTTAGTGACGCTTCGCACAACCATAACATATGTTTATAAAGGAACAAATTCTGACATCGGAGATCAGAGGACAACGCACGCTAGCTGCGATCGTTTTCACAGATGTCGTCAGCTATAGTGCGCTGGTGGCAGCACATGAAGAGTACACCCTAGATTTACTCCGGCGAGACTTCCAGTTAATTCAACAACTGTGTCAGCGGTGTGAAGGTAAAGTACTCAAAACAATTGGCGATGCTCTCCTGATGTACTTCAGCAGCGCTGTCAAAGCAGTTTCTTGTGCCCAAGAAATTCAATCTAGCTTGGCTAAGTTGGCTGAAAATCTTGCTCCAGAAGATATTCTTACCCATCGGATTGGCATTCATTTGGGAGATGTGTTTTTTAATGGTTCCGATGTCATGGGCGATGGGGTTAATATTGCGGCACGGCTGCAAGCTCAAGCAGAACCAGGAGGGATTTGCCTTTCGCAGACTGTCTACGAGGTGGTCAAAAATCCTCTGGGGTTGAAAGCGACTGACTTGATCCCGAAAAAGTTAAAGAATATGCCAGATTCGGTATTAGTTTACCAAATTCCCTCACTTTATCCAACGTCGTTTACAAGCCAATGGGAGATTGAATCTAGTATTGACCAGCACTCCAGCACAAACGAGGCTGAATTAGTCATTTACTCATCTGGGCAGTGGGTTTTGTTGAACGAGCAATTCTTTGAAATTGAAACTTATAGTCGGAATCCTGATGGTAGGTTGACGATACAGATTCCCTCTCATAGTACCCAAGAGGATGCTGCAATTGCGTCGCTTCGCCTAAACATGGAAAAGTCGAAGCCGATAGAATTCGCCTATCAAAATGATGGTTTTCTCGTCAAAGTCAAAAGCGTTGAAGCCGCATCAAGAGGAGATTCTCAAATCTGGACGCTTACCCTTAAACCGGAATACCTCCAGAATGGTAGTCATGCGATCGAGCAATCCCACAAAGGACAAAAGCGACACTATAGTGCAGATGACATTGCTCAATTGAAAGCAAAGCGGCTTTTACTGAATGATCCACCAAAGTTGCTAATGCTTAGAGATGCTCAGATGTTCTCTACCGCCTCAGCGGAGCGTGAGATGCTTGAGAATTTAATCAGAGCTAGTAATACCCCAGTTAGTGTTGAAGATTGCGTGATTCAGTCTTTGTATCCGATGTATAAGGATAGATCAAGGGTTTTCTTAGAACTGGCACGACTGAAAGCAATTTTCTTTCTGAAAGCGGCGGGCATTGTTGAGCAAGTGCTGGAATTGTCTTTGGGACCTATTTCAGAAGAAAAGGTTCATGTGCGGTTTCGAGGCAGAAGACGGTACGCTTCTATTGATGCAAATCCAGCTGTGATTGAGATAGAAGGCGACTGTCCTTTTGTGAGTGAGGCTTGATATTAAAGTAGATTAATCAAAAATTTGTATTTCTATAGCAATCCTAAAAGAGATGCGAACACCTCTCCCTTGTCCCTTTGGTCGGAAATCAAATAGGACTGCTATAGCTAACAACCACCAATTAATAACTCTCAAGCCGCTCTAACAAACAGTTGGCAATTCGATGTGCTGCTCCCGGTTGACCCATTCGTTGGGAACCATTTTCTGCAATTAGCTGCAACCAGTCTGGGTCGTGCAACAATTGATGTACAACACTTGCAACTTTGTCTGGCTGCTC
>DATNQT010000424.1:0-1767 GCA_036703885.1 Candidatus Sericytochromatia bacterium | reverse complement strand
GCTTTGTGAAATCAGCTTTGTCTAAAGTTCTACCATTATCAACTACAAATAATTTGAAGTTTTTAGTTTGTAGCAATTCATCTTGAAAAATCGCAGTCAATGTATTTTTTATATAATCCTCTTTTTTGAAGGTGCAAATGGTAATTGCTAACGATACCTCTCTAGTTTTATTTTCATCAGTTGCTATCCACGCCTCTTTAAATGCACCCTGTTCACTAGAACAGGTTATTTCAAAATATATTCTGCCAGCCTTTTCATTTGGAAGGAGATTTATTGGTAACATTTTTACAGGCTCTGAGAATTGACATTTCTCAAATTTCTGTTCAGAAATAATTTCTCTTTGGTTTTCTCCGTTAACTTCTCTGTAAACAGAAACTTTAAAATCTCCTTCAAGTTTCAGCACATAGTAGATAGAGCTAAGAGTGGTATATTTAGTATAAAATAGTTCGTAAAAGGAATTGAAGTAAGAATTTGAGGAGACAATACCACCCTGACTTAAGACAACTTTTTTTTCATCTTCCTGGTAGTTTATAGATGCAGATTCATTACACTGTATGTATAAATCAGAAGCATCGGCTGATTTTGGGAGATTTATTCCACTTACTATATTCATGTGATATGTACCTACTATGTTAGTAAATTTTCTTTTTTTATTTGAGCGATCTTAAGCAGTCTTAGCTTAAGAATAATTTGTAGATAGCTTCTAGCACGTCCTCCTTGAGGCATAACTCCTATGACATTTTTTTAAGCTGTGGATAAAGCGATTGATATCGCATCCAAGCCTCTTCTAGGGTGGGATCAACTGATTGGGGAGTTGCAGCAAGCGTTGGTGTGGCTGCCAGTTTGCTCGTGTCATTAGCATCTGCATATATGCCAATTCCTATACCCGCCAGTAGAGCAGCACCCCGCGCGGAAGCAGCAGCAACTGTAGTTGCATAGAGGGGTATTCTCAATACATCAGTTAGTAATTGTTTCCAAGGCATTTCTGCCGTTCCACCGCCTGCTAAACGCATTTCTGTCGCTTTAAAACCTGTTGCCTCAAGTGCCTCAAAACCTTGTCGCAAGGCAAAAGCAACTCCCTCTAAAGCTGCCCGCATCAGGTGCGCCTGTGTGTGATGAAGTCCAAGCCCTACCCATGCCCCGCGTACATAGGGGTCAAGGTGTGGAGTTCGCTCACCTGTGAGGTATGGCAAAAATGTCAATCCTTCACATCCTGGGGGAACAGAAAACGCTTTAGTATAGACTTCCTGCCAGCTCAAGCCGAGGATACCTCGCACCCACTCAAGCGCTAACCCGGCATTTTGCATTGCTGCAAGGGTGTACCACTGGTTAGGTAGGGCGGTTCGATAGAGATGGGTACGACCATGACGATCGATAATTGGTTGCGATCGAGGTGTAATGATTTGAGCGCCTGTGCCGATCGTTAGTTGAACCAATCCAGGCTCTAGTAGTCCGTTACCAAGCGCTGCCGCTGCGGTATCCGCAGCACCAGCGATAACAGGTAAGCCAACTCTTAAGCCAAGATGCTCTGAAGCAATAGTTGTTAGGTAGCCTGCGATCGCACTAGAGGGGATAATTTTTGGTAACCAATCACCACGTAGATTCAGCGCTGAGATTGCTTCCCCAGCCCAGTTGTCCGACACAACATCGTAAAGCAAAGTACCACTAGCATCAGATGGTTCGGTTGCGACTTCTCCAGTCATCCGTAACCGCAGCCAATCTTTTGGCTGGAGTGCCCAACGCGCTTCGGTGTAGACAGTAGCCTCG
>DATNQT010000423.1:0-3820 GCA_036703885.1 Candidatus Sericytochromatia bacterium | reverse complement strand
GTTTGATATTTATCGGGCAGTTTACTAATAAACTCATCTGCACCAGCAATCTGGCAAGCCTTAACAATTTGTTCAAAACTGATGTGGGGATAGCTGAAGAGGAAGTTGTCAATAATTGAGCGACTCCAGAAGTGAGGTTCTTGCGGGACTAACACCACTTGTTGTCGCAGAC
This sequence comes from Candidatus Sericytochromatia bacterium, assembly GCA_036703885.1. Classification (GTDB taxonomy): domain Bacteria; phylum Cyanobacteriota; class Cyanobacteriia; order Cyanobacteriales; family Coleofasciculaceae; genus CADCTM01. Next base: position 3,648 of record DATNQT010000423.1, on the reverse strand, counting down.
ACTCCAAAGAAAGGTCTTGCTGGTTGTACAAACCGTAGCGGATATTACCAGATTGGGAAGAATATAAAGCAGCAATCAGTTTGGCAAGGGTACTTTTGCCACAGCCAGATTTACCAATTAAAGCAGTTACTTGAGCGCCGGGGATGGTGAGGGAGAAATCTTCCAGGAGGTCAACTCTACCCGCGTGGTGGAAGTTGAGGTTGGTGCAGATAATATCGGCATCGCCCTTAATTTCTGCTTTTGGCTTTTTAAAGTCATTTTCGTCTTCCGGCGTGGCATCGATGACTTCTGTTAGGCGTTGGATCACAATCTGGGCAGTAATAAACTCATCAATTAACCCGATTACTGAACCCAGGAAGCCGAGAAAGTTGCCACTCAAGCCGCTATATGCCAGCAGCTGACCGATGGTTAATGTGCGATTAATCACCAGGTAGCTGCCTAACCAGAGTAGGGCAATACTGGTGAAAGTGGAAAGAATACTGGTGATTGTGCCGCTGTAAAGCCCCAGCTTCATCGTAGTCCAGCCCAGGTTGGCAAGGCGACCGTAATTTGTCTGATACTCTTGCCAAGCTTGTGGGGTGGCTTGGGTTGTTTTGAGAACCTGGACACCGCGAAAGGTTTCGACGAGAAAGCCTTGGTTTTCTGTACCTAAGACAATCATGTTGCGGGTTTTCTGGCGCAAGGCTGGGAGAAAAAGCAGGTTGACGAGGGTGACGATGACAAAGGCGGCTAAGGAAGCTAGAGTCAGTTCCCAGCTGTAGAACAGCATCAAGCCTAAGGAAACCAATGCTATAAAAAATTGGCTGGGTAAACCCAGGACAATTTGGGAAACTAGCTGATTGATGGCGTTAACATCAGCAATGCGGCTGACGACTTCCCCACTTCGACGCCCTTCAAAGTAAGATAAGGGCAAGTGCAGGAGTTTTCGCCCGTATTCTAGGATTAGCCCTAATTGCAGACGCTGACCGAAGTGACCGATGAGGTGAGATTGTACCAAACCGATCGCACTACTGAATAGATTCATCGCGATGACGCCAATTGCTACGGTGGTTAGCAGTTGGGTATCTCCCCGCACCAACACGTCATCGGTGAGGAGTTGCATCATTAAGGGGGAGGCAAGCGAGAGCAGTCCCACAGCGAAGTTAATAGCGATCGCTTGGGCTAAAATGAAGCGATAAGGCCAAACACGCGCTAGATATCGCCCAAAGCCGCCAACTCGATCGTCTGGTTGCGCTTTAAAGCGGCTGTCGTCTGGTTCCAACAGCAGCATCACACCGTTGCCCCAACCTGTGAGTAACTCTTGGCGGGTGAGGTAGCGGATGCCAACACCGGGATCGGAAATGACGTATTTTTTCCCTTTTTGCCCGTATAAAACTACCCAGTGGTAGCCCTTCCAGTGAATAATCGCTGGTAGGGGAGCTTTGTGCAAGGAGTTGATAAATTCAGCAGAGGCTTTGACCTGACGGACATTAAATCCTAATGCTTCTGCTCCTCGGTTCAAACCTAGCAGGGTGGTTCCCCGCGCCCCCGTGCCAACTGCCTCCCGAACTCGACTAATTGCCAAGGTGCGTCCATAGTGTTTGGCAATAGTGGCAATGCAGGCGGCACCGCAATCTTCTTCACTGTGTTGTAGAACAATCTGAAATTTCATAGTAAAACAACCTGAGATTTCAATAGTCTTAAGTTATGAACCAGGTACTCTTGCCCACATCGAATAAATCTCATCTCCAGCACATTACATTTGTCATCACTCGGCTGGTAAAATAGCTAACCAGTTAAACAAAAAGATAGAGTGGGCGATTACCCACCCTACCATCGCTATCTAGGTTTACCTTCCTGCTCTCTTCAGAAATAACAATAGAGAGGAAGAGTCATTGAAGGTGTTATCTCAACTAACCGACCCTCCTGAAGGATGAGATTGAATCGTTAGGAATTATACCGAGACCGATATTTGCATACCGTCCTGGTCTCAACGTGGCGGAAACACCCCGAAAGTTAGAATCTGTCCAGAATTCCCAAACACCCTGATTGATTACAATTGAGGTAACACGGTCGTTTACATTCCTCCCTACATTTGGAGTGCCAGAGTTTGTGGACACTAATCGCTTCCGAAAATTACTGTCATCGTAGAGTTCCACTGCAGCACCACCTTGAATGGCAGCAGCGGATTCCTGGGACAGGTCTTGTACCGTGTCGATTGTATAGAGGTTGTTGGTTTGGTTGTTGATGTTGGACATCGTTTTTCTCCTTGATTTGAAATTGTTGTTTGAACTGAAGTTAAGCTTGTTTGCTTAATTAATACGATAAATAAATAGATGGGATGAAACTAGAGTAGTTTGTGCCAAGTTAATTGCTTAAGTTTGTATTTCCTGTTGCTCTTCAAAACAGTTGTCATTGCACAACTCTGCAATAGACAAAAAAATCTTCGGAACCTAACATTCAGTAGACCGAAGATGAAAGCGATCGCTCCTTAATTCAATGCCATGCGACTAAGATCTAAACCATTTCAAAATCTGGGTTTTGAGTTTACGTCCGATTTGAGCAAAGCTCCAGTTTTTCCCCGCAATCGGCCACGTTAACTCACATAGAGTTCCTTTCTCTCCGAAAGACTTTCGCTGAAACTCTCCTCTTAATTTTCTCGCTACATTTAGACACTGCTTCGTTCCTCGCCCTTCACAACACGAGTGAATGCCAGCCCCATTATCTTTAATACTCAGGGTGTACCAGCCTTCGTTTGAAGAGCCAGTAGCACTGAGACGGGTCACTCTTTTTGCATGTTTTCCGACATTGCACAGGGCTTCTTCCAAAAATTGGCACAGTTCTCGCTTTTGTTCGAGGCTCAAGTATTGCTCCTCAATCGGAGCAAACGAATAGGCTTTAACTTTGAGCGTTTTAAAGCAGGGAAAGTTTCGCTGGAGTGTATGGCTATATACTTCATAGAGAAGGTCGCGAATTGGCAGCTTTAAGTCGAGGATTAGACCACTACCGAGGCGCAGGCTTTCCTCTCGGTCTAGGGCTTCTAGTTTCAAGTATTCGCCGACTTCTCTGATTTCGTAATTCAGATTTCTCAGGTCTTCGAGCAATCGATTTTGTTCTATATCTTGGTCTTGGACGTGCCTCAAAATATTAGCTAATATTTGCAGCGGTCCATTATGAATTACAATAAATGCCCGTTCGATGGTGTGTTGGCGTATTTCAATCTGAGTCCTCAAAAATCGGTCGTATTGATAGAAAGCACTCAAGATTGCACCATTGATGACCAAAAGGAGTAGTGCTGGTGCTACTGGAATCCACCATCCCCCGACGATAAAGGCATAACCAATTCCCACTAAACCAAGGCTGACAAGGGCAACATACACTAGGTTTTTCAGAGGAGATTGAGTCAGCCGACCGAGATAAATAGCTAAAATGCCCCAACCGACAATCCAAAGATATTCCCAACCCTGTGACCAGGTTTTTAAAACGGGTCGTCCGTCGAGAACTGCACTGACAATTTGGCTGGCAACGTGGGCATGAAATTCTACTCCATAAATTTTCCCCGGTGGTTGCAAATTAGCGATCGCAGAAGTATTGATAAAGTCTTTAATACTAGGTGCCGTTACCCCAATTAGAACAATGCGTCCGCCGAAGGTATCGCGCAGCCCATTG
>DATNQT010000422.1:0-9394 GCA_036703885.1 Candidatus Sericytochromatia bacterium | reverse complement strand
CTAGGTAACGCCAATGGCGTCACAGATTTTTCTGGAGATGACACAGCGGCTTTGTGAATCTCGATTACGGGTCGATTCACCGCAATCATTAAGGGTTCAGGAGCCGCCTCTTGTTTTGTAGATTGAGCCAGTTGCGGGACTAAGGACTGACTGCCAGGGAAAATGCCAGATAAAGCACTAACAACTACTGCTGCGACTGCTGCTCCTCCCCAAACAAACGTCCGCCGAGTGCGGCGGTGGTCAATTTGGGAGAATACCTGTTGTGCAGTTTCTTGAGCCGTGTATTCTGGTGCTGGAACTGGCAGCTTTTGCACTCCCTGACGTAGCTTTATGAGTCGGGAGTGCAAGCGCTGCATTTGGGGGTCAGTTGCTAACAGCTCTTGAACTTGTCTGCGCTCTGCAGCTGTCACCTCACCATCAATAAATGCACTGAGTAATTCAAAGCGATCGCGCTGTTGGCTATCCATTTCTTTGGCAGCTTCCTGCCTAGAAGATTTACGAGCGTCAAAATTGGAGGTCATCTTCGTATCACCACCGAGTCATAAGCAAGCGCGCAAAAAAGAAAAATTCATACACCCATCATAAACGAACAACATTTATGAGCGAAGGTTCCCAAGAGGGAAACCTTGCTTATGCTTCTAGATAGACTTGAAGCTGGGATTGCAGTCTAGATCTGGCTCTGGCGATTCTCGACTTAACGGTTCCTAGGGAAACGCCTGTGATTTCGGCAATTTCCTCATAAGCCATGCCTTCAATTTCTCTTAAGACAATGGTGGTACGGAACACTTCTGGTAAGTCTGAGATTGCCTCGCGTAGCTGTTCGTAAAACTCTCGCGTTGTCATATCTTCGTCAGGATTGGGATTATCTGAGGCAATTTCCCAATCCATCTCGCCGTCATCCAGGCGACGGGGAGCGTCTAATGATAGGGGATTAGCAACCCGTTTGCGCTTACGCAGCTCATCATAGAAGAGATTTGTGGCAATACGACTCAACCAGCCCCGGAACTTAACAGGTTCGTTCAAGCGCTTGATATTACGGTAAACTCGAATCCAAACCTCTTGCGCCAAGTCAGCTCTGTCCTGCCAGTCTGGTGCCAAGTGGTACAAAATCTTATCCACATGGGACTGATACCGACGTAGCAGTTCGGCAAAGGCGACCCGCTCAGGGCGAATTCCGTCCTGACAGCGCAAGATCAAGTCATAGTTCGAGAGTTTGTCGGGTTGCACCGATACTTGAGGAATTGCCTCATGTGCGGTTGACCAGGTTACAGAAATCGATTCGCTCATGGATGGAATTGGGTGCTAAAACATCCTTACCTCCCAATGACGCCCGACTTCACAAGAGAGTTCCCGCTCGAAGCTGCAATTGTTTAATTGACGCTTTCAAAGCAGCGATCGCTCTTTGTAGCAGCAAGCACAAACCAACTATCATTTCTCTTAAAAGCCTTTAAGAGCATCCCCCAAAAGGGTAGTTTTTTGAGAAATTGAGCGTCTTGTCTCACGGCTTTACTCAGAATCTTCAGAACTCACGACTCAGCTTTGAGTTTTGTGAAGTCAAAGGTTGACCTCATTGGGAGCTATCATCAGAATTCTGCCCATTACAGGGTTCCTCCGGAGAAATATGTTGCTAGTGTGTTCTTTAACAAGACACATCGCAAAAGAATCTCCAAGAGTGAGGACTAGGGTGAGCATACCCAGAAAGCAACTTACTATTGTGATGGCAGAGGACTCGCCTGACGACCGAAGTCTAATGAGACAGGCATTTCAAGAAAGTCATTTGCTCTGGCGCGTGCATATCGTTAAAGATGGTGAGGAACTGCTAGATTATCTGTACCATCGCGGTCAGTATAGCGAACGAGCGATCGCTCCACGACCGGATTTGATTTTGCTAGATTTGTACTTGCCGAAGCTAGACGGCATAGAAGCCATTAAAGCCATTAAAGCTGACCCCAACCTGCGACGCATTCCCATTGTTATGCTGACCTCCTCAAGAGCGGAGGAAGACATTCGTCGTAGTTATGAATTGGGAGCTAGTTCTTATCTAGCCAAGCCGGCGACTTTTGAATTGTTGGTCGAGGCAGTGAATACCTTAGGAGAATACTGGTTTGATATTGTAGAATTACCGCCTGCTAACACTTATGAGTAGCTATGGGCTTACCAAGTTTATTTAAAATTAGCTTAATGCTTGTTTGCTTTGGTTCGGCGGGAGTGTTGTTTTCAGCAGCACGACCAGAGCCTCAGCCGAAACCCATAGCTGCTAAACCTTACAAGAGTATATGGGCTGAGGCAGTAATTCCCCTACCTAGCCTTAAATCGGTAAGTCCTCTGTTGGCAATTAAACCAGAAGTTAAGCAAGCTTCACAAGTAAGCCCTGTACTAAAAAAAGCGATCGCCTCAGTTAGTTCCCGGTTAGTTGTCGATTTGAGCGATGCCAAAGTCTACAGTTACTGGGGGAATCAACTAATTGCCACCTATCCAGTTGCTGTTGGTCAACCCGGTTGGGAAACACCCATGGGCACGTTCAAAATTCAGCAAAAGCTACGCAACCCAGTTTGGCAACAACCTATTACCGGAGACTTAATCAGAACCGGTCCTGATAATCCCTTAGGAAATCGGTGGATCGGTTTTTGGTCGGATGGGCGTCATCGCATAGGGTTTCATGGCACTAACAAAGAGCAACTGGTAGGACAGGCAGTTTCCCACGGCTGCTTGCGGATGCGAAACCCTGATATTCAGGCATTATACGAGCAGGTAACTATAGGAACGGCAGTGATTGTACGAAAATAGATGCTGTTTGTTGTTTGTTATTTGTATTTTCCAACCAACACAAATTAGGTTTTAGGGATAATAAGGAATAAGGATTCACCTACCACCTAACACCTAATACCTACCACCTAATTGCGCTGAGATTTTGGCTCAAAGTTGGGGGCGTAATCCTGTAATAAACTACTAACCTGCTTGAGGACATCGTTGCCAGAGCTTTTGACAAGTGCTTGGCGTTCAGCACCGAAATCAGGCCGATCCAAGTAACGGGCGAGTGCCCCATTGACTTGCTGGGTAATGAGTTCCTGGAGTTCCTCTTTCGCTCGCTGACGTTGGTATGTAGCACCTTCTTCAGTTGTGGCATATAGAGGCGGAAGTCGATTCAGGGCGTAGGCGGCAATATCTCCAACATCCAAGACGCGATCGCTTGTTGCTTCAATTTCAGCTATTCGTGAGACAGCTTCCGTTACCACCAACTCTTCCATCACGTTGATAAACTGCTTGCGAGGAACGGCAACCACTTCTCCCGTCAGCAGCGCCCCCATTAACCGATCCAACGCCATATACTCTTCAATCGAAAGCTCCGATGCTGTATCACAAATGCGTCCTACCTCGGTTTCCATGACTGGGGTCAAGTAACCATCTTGGAGAGCTTGTTCTACTATTTTTTCAATACTCATGACGTTGGAGGGTACATCCCGGTAGCGGCTAATAAGGGGAAAACCTGCCACAATCTTTTATCAAAACAACACAATATCTTATAAACCCCTAAAAACTTCATCAAAACTTCAACAATATTTTACTAAGCGATCGCCTTTGAGTTAAGGCAAGAGTTCGCACATGGCGAACTCTTCTCGTCATTCGGGTGAGGTTGATACACTCATCCTCCGTTAGACTCACCACTGACTGCTCATAGCTGTCAATCAAATTTTTGATTTCTCCAGGGTACTGGGTCAACAGCAAGTCCATGAACGTACAAACCCCAATGTAAATGGGGACCCGTTGCAGCACCTGTTGAACCAACAGCGCCAATTCTCTGACCTGCCTGTACGAAATCTCCTTCTTTGACATCAATACGACTCAGGTGCATCATGATGCTGCTGACGCCTTGACCGTGGTCAATTCCCACCACGTTACCATGCACTCGAAATCCCTGAGAGACTCTGCCGACTAAGGCAATTCTACCGGGGGCTGGGGCGATTACCGGAGAACCCGTATCCCCCGCGTAGTCAACACCGCGATGGTAGTAATCTTCTGCAAACTCACCGTTGTAATAGCGGCGGACTCCATAAATGCTGGTAATTGGCCCTGCATTAGGCTTGAGGAATGCTCCGTTCCAATATTTTTCAGGAGTTACCAGTTTTTTGAAGGCATCGACGCGATCGAGTTCCATCTGTGTCGCATCTGCTCCTGCTGCTCCTGAAAGCGTAATCCATTGTGTGGGAAAAGAGCGGTTCCGTAGCGGTACTGTCAGGTTTTTTACCTCGCCTTCGCCCGTGACCTGAATTTTTAAAGTTCCAGGTTTATCTAGAGGTGTCGTCGGCAGCAACGCTCGGAAATTACCCGAACTTGTCTGAAATGTTGGGTAAGTCTTCCCATTCATTTTGACAGTTGGCGTGCTGCTAATGGTTGGACTTTGCTGAACGACCAATGATAATGTATCGCCCAACTGGGCAGTCGTCGGTGATAAACTCACTTGCAAAGCTCGCGCTGGTACGGCGATCACAATCAGGGCAACAATGGTACTCAGGGCGAGGCTGATTCGTAACCCGTTGGAGCGTTGGCGTCGCCACCACCCAACAGCAGCACTAAATAAGTTGCGGCGGGGGCGCGATTGCGATGGAGTAGTCTTCGATAGCACTGGCAATTATCCCCTATCAGATTGTTAACAATGGGTTCGGTAAGCTGTCAGATTTTAATGTTGCACGAGACAACACTGAGGTTTTTGCTCGTTGACACGTTCAAGACTAAAGCTTGCTCGCACAAGCGATTCCGGCTCCCTATAGAAACCGGACTTGGAAATCGGCAACGTAAGATACATCCTTCACTTACTACTAGCGGATAGACTATCACCTTGCCCTCACTGTTTCCAACGGCTTTCACTGGAATTTTTACTAGGAATGCATCAAGGGTGTCTTAAGACTGAAAAAGTTTGTATTCTTAAAGTTAATAGAGCTTAATACTTTTCTCAGATATAAAAACTGGTGCAAGAAGATTTTAGACTCATCATTGACTTCGTATCGGTTCTGGCGGCGGCAGCAGCGGGTGGTCTCCTAGCCTCTCTGTGCCGTCAGCCCGCCCTACTCGGTTATCTCTTGGGCGGCATGATTGTGGGACCCGCTGGTTTTGGTCTGATTAAAGAACTCGTTCAGATTGAGACTTTAGCTCAGTTTGGAGTAGCGTTTTTGTTGTTCGCGTTGGGGGTGGAATTTTCCCTGGCCCAATTGAAAAAAGTTCAGGCGATCGCATTAGGAGGCGGTGGATTACAAATTGCCCTAACTATTCTCGTGACAACTCTTGTCTCACTGGGAATGGGTTGGATTAGCACACCCGTTAAGGGAGTCTTTCTAGGGGCGATTTTATCGTTATCTTCAACCGCTGTTGTTCTCAAGTGCTTGATGGAGCGCAACGAAACCGAAACGCCCCACGGACAAGTCATGCTGGGGATTTTGGTCGTACAAGACCTTGCACTAGGATTAATGCTGGCAGTCTTACCTGCCCTCGATCAACCGGCAGAAGCAATTGGGATAGCGATCGGATTAGCACTATTAAAAATTGGGTTATTTGCCGCAGGTGCGATCGCGGTTGGGATTTGGGTGATGCCACAGCTATTACGATTTTTGGCACGAACGGAAAGCCGAGAGCTATTTTTGCTAGGTGTCGTAACTCTGTGTCTCGGTATTGCCCTCCTGACGGAGCAGTTGGGGCTTTCCATTGAAATGGGGGCGTTTGTTGCGGGGTTGATGATTGCGGAGGTGGAGTACGCCGATCAAACTCTGACTTATGTAGAGCCACTACGAGATGTGTTTGCCGCGCTATTTTTTGCGGCGATCGGGATGCTCATCGACCCCATCTTCCTATGGAACAATTTAGAGTTAATTTTGGGGTTAGTCTGCCTGGTATTTCTGGGCAAGTTTTTGATTATAACGCCCTTGGTTAGGGGGTTTGGTTACCCGTTGAAAACTGCCATTATCGTTGGATTGGGTTTAGCCCAGATTGGGGAATTCTCCTTCGTGCTGGCAAGTGAGGGACAAGCTTTAGGCATCGTTTCCCGACGAGTTTATTTACTGATTTTGGGGACAACCGCCGTTACTTTAGTGGTGACGCCCTTTGTGCTACAACTGATTCCTCAATTATTTAAATGGGCAGAAATGCTGCCAGTACTCAAGGGCTATTTTGAGCAGATGGACGCTCCTTTGGAAGTGTCAGCAGATAGCCATCAACGGCAAAATCATGTGGTGATTTGTGGCTATGGGCGGGGAGGGCAAAATCTGCTGCGATTGATGCAGGAGCATAAGCATCCTGTTTTGGTCATCGACCAGTCAGAACGGGCAATTCAGCAGCTACGAGAAGCTAAAGTTCCCTATGTTTATGGCAATGCTGCTAGTTTGCACGTCTTGGAAAAGGCGGGGGTGGAGAAGGCGCAGTCGATGGTGATTGCACTGCCCGATCCGATGAGTACGCGGCTGTGCCTGAAGCGAGCGCTAGAGTTAAACCCCGATCTAGATATTGTCGTTCGTGCTACGACAGAGCGAGATATCGAACTGCTGTACCAACTGGGGGCAAAAGAGGTGGTTCAGCCAGATTTTGAGGCGAGTTTGGAACTGGCGAATCATCTGCTGTCTGGCATGGGTTTGCCGATGTGGACAATTCAACGGGAAATGCAGGAAATTCGCAGTTCCCATTATTTAGATTTGCGCCCAGAACAACCTCAGTATCAGATCGCACGGGATTTACGAACGGCAACCGAGGCGATGAACAGAAAGTGGTACACTTTACCAGAAAATTCTCCACTGACGGGTATGACTCTGGAAGAAGCCAATATCCGCCGCTTAACGGGTGTCAGCTTGGTGGCGATTCGCCGCGCCCAAAGCGAAGAAATCGACTACCCTAACGGTAAAACTAGGCTCCAAGAAGGCGATCGCCTCTTGGCTGTGGGAGAACCCAATGAACTCGCTGCCTTTAATGAACTGGCTAAGGGGGAAATGGCAATTCCAGGATACAGCAGTCCCTGCCAGTGGTTGCTCGTGCCAGAACAGAGTCCCGCACATGGGAAAACTCTCTCCGAGTTGCATTGGCGGCGTCAGTACGGCATTCAGGTGCAAGCGATTCGCCGTGAAGGCAAGTTTATCGGCTTTCCTGATGGTAGTGCCGAAATTCGTGACGGCGATCACCTGCTAGTGTGTGGTGGCAGTTACCCAGTCAATCAATTACAGCAGTGGCTTGTCTGTGCGCCCCTACAACCTCTAGCTGCAATTCCTCTGATCAAAGCACAAGTGAGTGAAGCCTTGCAAGAGTTTCTACCGATGGATAGTCAGCGAAATGGGGATTAAAGATTAGGTTTTAGGTTTTAGGTTTTGGGTTTTAGGGAAGAAATTCAGGACTTACGCAGAACCTATATATGTAGGGTGGGCAGTACACACTCTACTACTAGCCGTAGTGTTTAAATGAGCAATTTGCGTAAGTCCTGAGATTTTTACCTACCACCTACCACCTATCACCTACCACCTAACATTTATTACTCAAAGACTTGAAGGGCACGACTACCAGCCTCGTACTCACCTTGTGGTTTTATGTAAGCAATGGCATGACGCCAGACAATCACTGGCTGTCCTTCTTGAGTATTGATGCAGACACAATCTTGATCTTGCCAGCGAAGCTGACCGACGATTAAGTCTTGGGTAAGAAGTTTGAGTTCCACTTCTTGTCCCTGTTTGATAAAACCTTGAATTTGACGAACGCTAGGTAGACCAGTCTCGAATTCAGCCATAATCAAATATTTAAGCAGGAGATATTCATGGAAATCGAATTTACAAAGTACCACGGTCTGGGTAATGACTTTATTCTGATTGATAATCGCGCCGATACCCAGCCTGTTATTACCTCGGAGCAAGCGGTGCAATTATGCGATCGCCATTTTGGTATCGGTGCGGATGGTGTAATTTTCGCCCTACCCGGACTGGACGGCACTGACTATACCATGCGGATTTTCAATTCTGATGGTTCCGAGCCAGAAATGTGTGGTAATGGAATTCGCTGTTTAGGTCACTTCTTATCTGAGCTAGAGGGAGCAAACGCTAAAACACAATATCGTATTTATACTCTGGCTGGGGTTATGATCCCCAAACTCGAAAGCGATGGTAGAGTCACCGTTGATATGGGGACGCCGCAGTTGAGTGCTAGTCAAATTCCAACAACGCTGGCTGAAGCTGAAAATAAAGTAATTAATAGTCCTATAGAAGTGGCAGGGCAATCTTGGGAGGTTACTTGTGTCAGTATGGGTAATCCTCACTGCATCACCTTTGTTGAAGATGCCGATGCTATTCCTCTAGAAACCATTGGGCCTCAGTTTGAGCATCATCCGGCTTTTCCCCAGCGCACGAATACGGAATTTATACAAGTGGTACGTCCAGATTATCTGAAAATGCGAGTATGGGAGCGAGGTGCTGGGGCAACCTTGGCGTGTGGGACGGGGGCTTGTGCTGCGGTTGTGGCTGGGGTTTTGACTGGAAAAAGCGATCGCAAAGCAACGGTTGAACTTCCCGGTGGCTGTCTAGAAATAGAATGGGCACAAGACCAACGAGTTTATATGACAGGACCTGCTAAACAAGTCTTTACTGGCAAAATATAGCTGTTCTCAACAAACAAGGGAACAGAGAATAGCAACGAAAAATTTTCCCCTTCTCCGTTCCCTGTTCGCCGTTAGTGAGCTATTGCGCCAGTCGGTAGGTGTTTTTCCGGACTTAGCAAAATTTGGAGCTGCATTCCTTATGCCACAAGCCTTTGACGCGATCGCTCTCAAAACTCGGTGGTCGCCATTCCTGAAAAGCTTGCTACCATTGGTTTTGAGCCAATTAAAAACTGGGGTCTTGCCAAAGTCACAGCCTAGAATGGTATATTTGTTAAAGGTTGGCGCAACGGAACCTGGAAAACTAAATATAGCAAGCTTTTCAGGCTCCCGCCTTTCAACTACATTGAATCCCTATCAGGGATTGAAACTCCTTTTTAACTCAGCCTCCCACCTATCCCAAGGCTTTCAACTACATTGAATCCCTATCAGGGATTGAAACTGATATCTGCTGGCTTTATGAGGCGATTAAATATTTTCAACTACATTGAATCCCTATCAGGGATTGAAACCAAAATATTGACAGGCAGCTATTATATTGAGTCCTCCTTTCAACTACATTGAATCCCTATCAGGGATTGAAACCCAAAAAGACCCCAACAGTGGGGACGTTATCGCTGGTTTCAACTACATTGAATCCCTATCAGGGATTGAAACGCCGTAAGGTTTCTATTTGCTGGCTTGTAGCTATTAGCTTTCAACTACATTGAATCCCTATCAGGGATTGAAACAATACCTATTTTATTTACCGCAGGGAAGCAGACGGTTTCAACTACATTGAAT
>DATNQT010000421.1:0-2190 GCA_036703885.1 Candidatus Sericytochromatia bacterium | reverse complement strand
CTAGCAACGGTGTAGCCTAAACCGACGAAGACATCCAAAGCCCGGTCAATGGTGCTGTTTAGGGGGTGAAGCCGACCTTGGGGACGATAAACCCCTGGCATTGTAACATCAAGGGTTTCGGCTTCCAATTGCGCTTGGATTTGTGCGGCTTGCAGGGATGAGCGCTTCTGTTCTAAGTTGTCTTGGAGAAGTTCTTTGACAACGTTTGCTAGAGCACCAATGCGGGGTCGGTCTTCTGGAGTTAGCTTACCCATACCCCGCAAGATCCCAGACAGCTGCCCTTTCTTGCCCAAATAGCTGACACGCAACTGTTCTAATTGCTCCAGGGTATCAGCGGCGGCGATCGCCTTGGTCGCTTCTTCTCGTAGTGCGGCTAATTGGGTCTCAAGCTCATTGAGCGGAGTGGTCATGCTAGGTAAATCAGAGGAGAGTTTTAGTTTTTCTTTGAAACGCGATCGCTCACGTTTTAAATGCCGATTATCTTTACCAGTTTACCCAGCTTAAGCTGTCATTCCTCCTAGGAAACCGGAGAAATCCTTAGTTAAGTTAATCTATTTAATCTAAACCAATGACCAATGAGTAATAACCAATGACCAATAACGAAGAAAGCCTCCAACCATCAAGCTAGAATCGAACAACCACTTCAGGTTTGCAGCTACACAACTTCATGAAATTGCTAATCAGCAACGATGACGGAATTTTTGCACTAGGGATTCGCACCCTCGCCAACACGCTTGCCGAAGCGGGTCATGATGTCACCGTTGTTTGTCCCGACCGAGAGCGATCGGCAACGGGTCACGGATTGACCCTTCATGACCCAATTCGCGCCGAGATGGTTGAAAAGATTTTTCACCCCGCCGTTACTGCCTGGTCTTGTTCAGGAACTCCCTCAGACTGTGTAAAGCTGGCGCTAGGAGCATTGATTGATACACCGCTGGATTTCGTTTTATCCGGCATCAATCACGGTTCTAACTTAGGAACTGATGTTCTCTACTCTGGCACGGTTGCAGCGGCGATGGAAGGTGCGATCGAAGGGATTCCCAGCATTGCCTTCAGCCTTGCTAGCTATACCTCAAAAGAGTTTCAAGCAGCAGCAATGTTTGCCAAAACCCTGATTGCTCAACTCTCCAAGCAACCCTTACCAGAAGCAATGTTACTGAATGTCAATGTCCCGCCAGTGAAACCAGAAGAAATCGCGGGTGTTAGGATTACCCGTCAAGGACTTCGGCGTTATATCGATACATTTGAGAAACGAGTCGATCCACGGGGCAAAACTTATTACTGGTTAGCTGGGGAAGTGCTTCAGGATGTCGAACAACCCACCCATCTCCATCTTCCCGATGATGTACCCACAGATGTTCAGGCAATTCGCGACAAATACATCACCATAACCCCTCTGCAATATAACCTCACTGATACAGCAGGAGTCTATTGCTTGCAGAAACTTGGACTTGGGAATTGGGACTTGGGAATGGGCAATCGGGAATAGTCCTTTGCCTTCTTTCTTAACTGCCGCCGCCTCGATAGTAAAGCTCAAGAAACCGAAAAAACCTCTCGCATAGTTCCGGGTCTCTTGCTCCTGCCTGCATTTCTTTGGTAATTTCTTCAACAGCCTGCATCCAGTAGGGACGCTCACTTGGCGGGTTGTTGCTTCTGCGATGTAGTCGCTTGCTGATAATCGCATCCGCTATATTCACTAGCTGGAAAACCTGAACGATAAACGGTATTTTTTCGCCACGCAAGCCATCCGGATAACCTGTACCATTGAGGCGTTCTTGATGAGCGCGGACTAAGGGAGCAAACTCCTGGAGAGCTGAAAGCTGATTGCAAATAGACTCTGAAACTACTGGGTATTCTCGAATCTTCGTCCACTCGTGTTCAGTTAAAGAACTGGGCTTGAGCAGGATCGAGTCGGGAATGCCAATTTTCCCCAAGCCATGACAGTAGCTCAAGAAGATTAGCTGGCGCATTTGTTCTTGATCTAATTGCAGCCAGCGGGCTAGGTTGAGGCACATTGTCCGCAGACGATAGCACCGTAAGCCAGCTTGGAGGTTGCGAGCCAGCTGGATTTGCTCAAGAAAACTTAAAATCTCTGCGTCGCCGGGACGAAGCATTTCTACTGTTAACAAAATTAGTGTTTATATATTATTTTTCTTTATTTGATGAGATTTTGTGCAGTTTAGAGAGGAT
>DATNQT010000420.1:0-7189 GCA_036703885.1 Candidatus Sericytochromatia bacterium | reverse complement strand
ATCGCACAATCTTTACACATCTTCATTAAAAATTCACGTCATTACGTTGTCAGATCACAGAAACTTAGTGACAGAGATAGCAGAGGAATTATCCATGTGTTTAGCACTGGTAGTAGACGACGATCCAACTCAACAGCTGATCATCTCCAAAGTCCTCAAACGGATGGGTTTAACAGTGATTGTTGCTAGTGATGGTATTGAAGCTCTCTCACAAGTTGAATCGTTTTCTCCAATGCTTGTAATCCTGGACATCATCATGCCCCGGATGAATGGCTACGAAGTCTGTCAGCAGCTCAAATCTGATGAAAAAACTCAGCATCTACCTGTAGTAGTGTATTCTGGGCAAGAAAATGAATTTAGCCTCTTAAAGGGGAGCAAGTCTTGTGGGGATGCTTACGTGTCTAAGCTGTGCCAACCTCAAGAACTAATTGATACCGTTAATCAATTTTTGCCAAACTAAACCGACTCCCTAGGATTGCGATCGCCTTCCTCAAGTTGCCTCAGTAGTGCTCTTGCCTCATCACACCAAGCAATAGAATCCGTCTCCATACGAATCCCCCGACGCAACGTCATATAGACAAACTTATCCTTCACAGAGAGTAATTGTGAGTTGGAAAAGTATTGCTGCTCGATCTCCCGATAAATCGACAGCCTTTGAGAGTGAGCTTCCCAATGACGCTCTAACTCCTTTAGCAGGATTGGGCGAGGAACTAGATATCCCGCAAAAACTTTAACTAATAGATCGTCTCTCAGAGGAGTGGGTTCGCAAGGTTGTGTAATCCACTCCACAAGCCCCTGTCTGCCAACGTCTGTGACGCTGAAAAGCTTCTTATCTGGACGACCTTGTTGAGGGATTACCTGAGAACTAATCCAGCCTTGTTCTTCTAGTTTGGTGAGTTCCCGATAAATCTGCTGCTGGCTTGCGTTCCAGAAAAAGCCAACAGATCCACTAAATCGCTTACTCAGATCGTAGCCACTACAAGGTTCCTCAATCAGGGACGCCAGAAGCGCGTGAGCTAGAGCCATCAAAAATTCCCTCTTGACCTATTCAATTAGTTGAGTATAGACTGTTGTTCATATTCAACTAATTGAGTAATTGCAAAGTTGAGCATGAGATAGAGGCTCTTGCCTACTACTCAAACTTTGGAAAAATGCAGCTACTCTCAAAGGTTTCTTTAGGGGTCTAACCTGCAAACCCATTTTTGCCTATCCCTTTGACTCCAACTGGCATCAACCCCTATCGGAAGTTTGCGCCCAGTTGAGCATTTAGAGCTTATCCGAAAAAATCTATCAAATTAAGGAGAATTATCTAATGGTGTTTATTTCAGTTACGCGCCTACGTTTGCGATCGCCTCTTTATCTGCCAGCCTTCTTGTGGAACAACTGGCTGACGAGCTGGCAAGTCATAAATACCCCTGGTTTTCTAGGTGGCAAGGTATTGGGCGACGCTAAACTAACCTTTTGGACAATGACCGCATGGGAAGAACAGGCGGCAATGAAAATATACCGCAACTCAGGCGCACATCGAAGCGTTATGCCCAGCCTCAAGGATTGGTGTGATGAAGCATCGGTTGTTCACTGGCAACAGGACACTAGCAACCTACCAAACTGGATAGATGCTCACCGTTGTATGGTGGCAGACGGTTTTTACACCAGAGTCTCTAATCCCTCTCCTGCTCAACTTGAACGAAATATCAGCGAACCTACATCAACGCGATCGCTACTACTCCGTCCTAGGAGAGCAAAGCCTCAGAAATAGAGATTACAACTCAACCAAGGGGGCAACTATTGATAAAACATACCCGACTATTTTTGTCGGGTATGTTTGACGGGTATTTTTACCTGTGTTACTGTATCGAGATACTACGGAAGAAGAGAGACTAGATCAATGCCCCAGGTGACTCAACCAAAATCAGGACAGACATCTGCCACCTTTAACGCTTTGAAGTGTAAAGAATGTGGTACTGAGTACGAACTTCAGGCAATACACGTTTGCGAACAGTGTTTTGGCCCCCTGGAAGTTAGCTATGACTACGAGGCTCTCCGCCGCCACGTCACTCGCGAAAGTATTCAGGCAGGTCCGAATTCAATTTGGCGCTATCGTCCCTTCTTACCCGTTACCACCGATAACCCAATTGATGTGGGCACGGGGATGACACCGTTGGTGAAGTCTAATCGGTTGGCACGCCGCCTGGGTTTGAAAAATCTTTTTATTAAAAATGATGCCGTTAATATGCCCACCCTTAGCTTCAAAGATCGGGTGGTATCGGTTGCCTTAACTAGAGCGCGGGAACTCGGTTTCTCTACAGTCTCCTGTGCCAGTACAGGTAACTTGGCTAATTCTACGGCAGCGATCGCCGCTCATGCAGGTCTTGACTGCTGCGTGTTTATCCCGGCTGACTTGGAAGCTGGTAAAGTGTTGGGGACTCTGATCTACAGCCCTACGGTTATGGCGGTGCAAGGTAATTACGACCAAGTCAACCGCTTGTGCTGCGAGGTTGCCAATACCCACGGTTGGGGATTTGTTAACATCAACCTGCGCCCCTACTACTCCGAAGGTTCAAAAACCTTGGGTTATGAAGTCGCAGAACAATTAGGCTGGCAGCTACCCGATCATATTGTTGCTCCCCTAGCTTCCGGCTCCCTATTCACTAAAATCCATAAGGGCTTCCAGGAATTTATTAAAGTTGGGCTAGTTGACGACAAGAACGTCCGCTTCAGCGGGGCACAGGCAGACGGATGCTCACCAATCGCTCAGGCTTTCCGGGAAGAACGTGATTTTGTAACACCAGTTAAGCCCAGTACAATTGCCAAGTCCATTGCTATTGGCAACCCTGCTGATGGTGTTTACGCTCTTGAGATTGCCAGGAAAACGGGTGGCAATATTGAATCAGTCAGTGATGCAGAAATTGTTGAAGGCATGAAGCTGCTGGCAGAGACAGAAGGTATCTTTACCGAAACGGCTGGTGGCACGACAATTGCGGTATTGAAGAAATTAGTAGAAGCTGGGAAAATCGACCCAGAGGAAACAACGGTTGTTTACATCACAGGTAACGGTTTGAAAACCCAAGAAGCTATACAAGGCTATATTGGTGAACCATTGACGATTGAACCGAAGTTGGATAGTTTTGAGCGAGCATTAGAGAGATCGCATACTCTTGATCGTCTCGAATGGCAACAAGTCCTGATCTAAGTTTTGATTGTTGTAGAGGAAGCGTTCTGTGTGCTGGAGAGGGTTTAAAAACCCTTACGCCTTAATGCTCTAAACAAATAACAACTGACAACCAACCACGAAGTCTATGGCTATCAAAGTTCTGATTCCTACTGCTCTACAAAAATTTACTAACGACCATGCGACCATTGAATGCAGTGGCACGAATGTTGCTGAACTGATCGACTCAATGGAAAACAACTGTCCTGGGATTAAAGCCAAGCTGTGCGATGAACAGGGGAAGCCACGTCGCTTTTTGAACTTCTACGTTAACAGCGAAGACATCCGCTTTCTAGAAGGCACAGATACGACTCTTAATGATGGAGATGAAGTGAGTATCGTGCCAGCAGTTGCGGGTGGCTGAGGTATCGAACACCACCCACGGCTGACCAATCGCATCAGATTAGCAAGACTTACAGCGAATCGGTATGATGACTTTCCTTATGAAACCATTTGGGAAAGATAATCCTGCCGATCGCTCACTTATGTAAAGATTAAATAAATATACAAACCCTAAAATTACGCGATCGCGCAAGACTAAGGATTTACTGAGTTATGGCAGAAGAAAAAAGTCCTAAGCCAGAGGCAGAGGTAGCAGAAGTTGAGTCTCCTTCTCCTAATCCCAATGCCGGAGAATCGGGAACTCCAAGTGCCTCTATAGAAAATGCTCCCAGTAGCGATGAGCCACAGGCAACCGATTTTCCTTCGGCTAATGCCCCGGTTCCCCAAGAGACAAATTCAGACGTTAATCCCAATTCCACAGGGGAAAAACCTGCTACGGATACCGCAGCGGGGGATACCAATCCTCAACAAGATGCTAAGGTAGCGGCTAAATCGGCTGAAGAACAAGCAGATGGCAAACCTGCTGAGAAGAAGAAGCCTGCCGCTAAACCAGCTGGGGATAAGCCAGCGGCAGTGGCAAAAGCCAAAAAAGAGAAGCCACCAGCCGTTGAAGACAAGCCCTTCCCTGAATTCATCGAACAAGAATATGTACCTGCCCTGAAAAGTGCCTTTGCCAAAGAAGGCATTGATAATGTAGAGCTGACCTTTATTAAGGACAAAATACAAGTTTCAGGTTTAAGTCAAGGTGATTCCTGCTGGCAGGTGGTAGGTTCTTGGAAAAATGGGCAGCGTCAGTTCAATATTTATTTCCCTGACGAAGATATTAATAAGCAGAAAGCCTTTTCCTGGGCAACAAATGGTGCGAAACCCAGCACTGTCGAGTCTTTCATGATTGATGAGCGCAAGGTGACGTTAGACCTGATCGTGTTTTACACAATGCAACGGCTGAATGCTCAGAAGTGGCTCACTAGAAATTAGCAAGTAGGAGTTAAGTGAGTTTAAAGCCTTGACCTTTGAACTCACTCTCCAATGTTTCTTAAAGTTAACTTTAACCGTGAAGGAGAAAATCGGTAACAATTCCCAATTTGCTATTAAAACTCAACCTTCTGTAGCAAATACAAATGAAAAAGTATGACTCCTAAGAACCGTAATAAATGTGAAATAGCATAGTAATTTATTAAAGTAATGTAAGGATTTATTGCGATAAGTAAACTATTGCCGCAATGCTGGTTGTATCAGGGCGTACAATTGCCTGCATTACCTTTATGGCGAAAATTATATAAACTCGCGCAAAAATATAACCCTAATCCTAGCCAACGCTTTGCAACGGCTTTTCCCTAAGGTAGAGCAATCTCTAAGGGACAAAAGGAACTTAGGCGAACTTAACTATGCTGCGCAAACGCTAACACCATAGAAATTGCTCATGCAGCCTAATGATCCGCCCCTTCAGTCATTAGCTTTAGCCCCAGCTATTGACCCTCATTTCCTGACAGTGGCACCAGATACTCCACTGGTCGATGTCTTGGCGCTGATGAGTCGATTTCGCAGTTGTATGCTGCCTAGTGGGGATTTAGGCAAAAATGTCGATGTGGGACAGGTACAAGACAAAATTTACTGCGTCTCTCAAGACTGGGAAGCCGTATTCGATGTTACGGATACTGCTGGTGGTTGTGTCTTGGTGATGGAAGCGTCGCAATTGCTGGGTGTATTCACAGAGCGAGAT
Organism: Candidatus Sericytochromatia bacterium; assembly: GCA_036703885.1. GTDB lineage: Bacteria > Cyanobacteriota > Cyanobacteriia > Cyanobacteriales > Coleofasciculaceae > CADCTM01. The sequence goes on along the minus strand of DATNQT010000420.1, from coordinate 1,913 downwards.
ATCGTGAGGCTGACGGCTGCTGGTATTTCCTTAGGAAGTGTCAAGATCAGTGATGTTGTCACACAACCACCAATTACTCTCAGGCATTCTCAGAATTATGATGTTTTTACAGCGCTCGGACTATTTCGCCAATATCGGATTCGCCACTTACCGATAGTGGATGACCTGGGGCAGCCTATAGGAATTGTCACCCATGACAGTATCCGCAGAGCTTTACAACCCGTCAATCTCCTAACGCGGCTGCGGTACGTCAGAGATGTGATGACCACCCAAGTGATTCACGCTCCAGAGACGGCTTCCGTATTGGAGTTAGCCAAGCTGATGACAGAACATCAGGTAAGCTGCGTAGTGATTACTCAAAAGAAGGAATCGGGAAGTAAAGAATGGAATACGGAGACAAGGGGAAGCGAAGACAAAGGTAATCTTTCAACAGCCCTCCCTGCCTTGACACATCTTTCTATCTCCGCATTATCTTCTTCCCAGCCCTTAATTCCCACTGGTATTGTCACAGAGCGAGACATCGTGCAATTTCAAGCACTGGAGCTGGATTTGTCGCGGATGATCGCACAAGATGTGATGAGTACACCTTTATTTTGTCTTGAGCCCTCAGATTCTTTATGGCTTGCCCATGAAGAAATGCATCGCCGTCAGGTACGACGATTAATTGTTACAGACACACAGGGAGGATTAGTCGGAATTATTTCTCAAACCAGTCTCCTGCAAGTACTCAACCCGGCAGATATGTACGGTGTTATTGAAATATTGCAGCAGGCGGTGGAACAGCGGACATCTGAATTAAAAAAAGCAAACGAGCAGTTGCGTCATGAAATCCTTGAGCGACAGCGAGCCGAGTTGGAGCTACAGAAGGCACACGATCAATTGAAAATTCAAGTTGAGGAAAGAACGGCTCAACTTACCCAAGCTAATGCACAACTTAAGCAAGATATTCTTGAGCGAGAACGGATAGAGGCGGCACTGCGGCAAAGTGAAGCCCAACTGAGAAAACAAGCAACGACACTGAAACTTGCCCTGAAGGAACTGCACTCCTACCAAAGTCAGTTAATTCAAACGGAAAAGATGTCTTCTTTGGGGCAACTGGTTGCTGGTGTCGCTCATGAAATTAATAACCCAATTAATTTTGTTTATGGGAATATTGCCTACGCCAGTCAATATATCCAAGACATCATGCATCTGCTGGAACTTTACAACCATCACTATCCTCAGCCAGTCAAAGAAATTTTGGAAGAAGCTGAGAAAATTGACCTGAATTTTGTGAAAAATGACCTCCCAAAGCTCCTTAGTTCAATGAAGGTGGGAGCCGATCGCATTCGTGATTTGGTGTTATCTTTGCGGAACTTCTCGCGCCTGGATGAAGCCGAGATGAAATCAGTCAATCTTCACGACGGGCTAGATAGTACCCTGCTGATTTTGCAGAATCAGTTGAAAGCATCAGTTGGGCGTTCGGAGATTACGGTTATCAAGAAATATGGTAATCTTCCGCCTGTAGAGTGCTACGCGGGGCAACTCAACCAAGTATTTATGAATCTTCTGAGTAATGCGATCGATGCATTAGAAGAGTTTAGACTTTTGAATTCACAATCCCTAATGGGTGACTCGCACCACTCTATCCCTTCCCCTCGGATCGAAATTCGCACCGGAATTAAAGAAGTCAGAAGTTCAGGGTATAGCCCTCAATCCGTACCTCAGCCGGGGGAAACACCCATAGCAACTCTGCCTCACGCCGTTATCCGCATTATCGACAACGGTTGTGGCATGACAGAAGCCGTGCGTTGCCGTTTATTTGATCCATTTTTCACAACAAAAGCTGTAGGTAAAGGTACGGGTTTAGGTTTATCGATTAGCTATCAGATTGTGGTCAAAAAACACGGCGGGCGTATCGAGTGTATTTCTGC
>DATNQT010000419.1:0-10262 GCA_036703885.1 Candidatus Sericytochromatia bacterium | reverse complement strand
TAGGCGCGTTGTGCGATCGCAAATTTCTTCTCGGCTGTCCGCGCCATCCCCTCTTCATCAATCGTGCCGATAACTACACCCGCACCGTACTGCTTAGCTAACTCCAGCACCTTTAAGAAACGCTCCTCCCCATCTTCATAGTTGGTGGAGTTCAGCAGACACTTGCCACCCGCAACCTTTAGCCCCGCCTCCATCTTTTCCCATTCCGTGGAGTCAAGCATCAGCGGCAGAGTAACATTTGTTACCAAGCGAGACACCAATTCGTGCATATCCCGCACACCATCACGTCCCACATAATCCACGTTCACATCCAGGACGTGCGCCCCTTCCCGTACTTGCGACTTTGCTAAAGAAACCAATCCATCCCAATCTTCCCCATTCAACAAGTCGCGGCACTTCTTAGAACCACTGGCATTCAGCCGCTCACCCACAATTAGGAACGAGTTATCCTGCTCATAAGGTTGGGCACTGTAAATCGATGCTGCCGAGGGTTCAAACTGAGGATGCCGTTCTTTCGGCTTTAGAGTTTGACCAATCTCTGCTAATTGTTGAATATGATCCGGGCGCGTACCGCAACAACCACCAACCACCTGCACACCCAAATCTTCCACGAAATGCATCATCGCCATCCGCAGTTCCATCGGCGTCAGCTTGTAGTGGGCATGACCCCCGACGTTCTCAGGTAATCCAGCATTGGGGATACAGGAAACGACAAACGGCGAATGTTCGCACAAGTATTTAATATGGTCTGCCATCCGGTCTGGTCCTGTGGCACAGTTAAGACCGAGGATGTCAATCGGGTAACGCTCTAAAATTGTCAGTGCTGCACCCATCTCGGAACCCAACAGCATCGTGCCTTGGACTTCCATCGTTACCGACACCATGAGGGGGAGTCGTGCGCCTTTCTCTTCAAATATCTCTTCAACCGCATTCAGTGCTGCCTTAATTTGCAACACATCCTGACAGGTTTCGATAATTAATAAATCTGCCCCACCGTCATATAGCCCACAAACCTGCTCGATAAACGAATTTTTCATCGTGTCATAGTCAATATGACCCAATGTTGGCAGCTTGGTTGTTGGTCCTATGGAACCTGCAACAAATCGGGGCTTTTCTGGGGTGGAATACTCAGCCGCTACACGCTTTGCCAGTTCTGCGGCTTTCTTATTGAGAGTATAGGCTTGGTCTGCCAAGTCATACTCTGCTAGTACAATCGACGCAGCGCCAAAGGTATCTGTCTCAATCACATCTGCCCCAACCTCCAGAAAGCCGCGATGCACTTTCTCCACAGCTTCTGGCTTCGTTACTATCAGATACTCGTTACAGCCTTCATACTGCGCTCCGCCAAAGTCTTCTGCTGTCAGGTTTTGCGTCTGGAGCGAGCTACCCATTGCGCCATCGAAGACGATGACAGGGCGTTCCGGGCTATGGAGGCGAGTCAGGAAGGGGCTGTTCATAGACGGCTGTCTTTATAGTGACTTTAGTTAGGTCTTTGGATGATTAGCTTAATATATTGTGCAAAATTTAGAGCGATCGCGAGTATACAAAATGATGAACTTCCAGAAAGCCACTACATCTACTTCCCGACAAGAGCGGTTCCCACAGAAGCCAGAGTCGTTTTGAAAGGCTTCAGTTGACTAACCTTCAAAGCATTCAATGGGGGATATCGCCGATAATCGCGCTTGTAGAATCCCCCGACGAGGTCTATTAGAAATTTTCCAAACCCTAACGCTTTTATAAATAATCCAAAAACTGTTCAGGAACAATACGCAATTCTCCAGATTTGCACTTTTTGATATCCATCCAAAGAGCTAGCTTCTTGTACTCTCCTTCAGCAAATTCTATTTGGTCGAGTTCATAAAATTTATTGTCAACAAAATCACATTGATATAGTTGAATAATTTCGTGACCCTGTTGACCTCTGTACATAAATAGGTTTTCTATACAACCTAAGTATTTAATGTTAGTTAATTCCGCTTGCAGTTCTTCTTGAAACTCCCTTTGTACAGCGTCATAGCTAGTTTCTCCAAAATCCACGCCGCCGCCTAAAGCACGATAAAAAGTTTGTTGCTTAATTGAGTCGTACCCTTCGGAAAGGAAAGTGCGATCGCCATCTCGAATTAATCCCAAAGCAAGGACACGAATTTGATTAGAGTGGTACATTGTTTTTTAACCGTGCTATACGCCTGTCCCTTCAACCAACAATTAGCTAGGCACAGATGGTTCTAACTTAACCGCTACCTTACCTAAAAGCAAGTTAGCATCTATGAGCTACGCGCATAACAACTGCCAATAATCTCTTGACTCACTCAGGACTCAGTACTTGCCTTCAGTTTTGCTGTGCGTCATAAAAAAGGGATTGCCGACTACTCTCTCCTAGCGGCCACTCTTCATTTTCACCACCAATAATTAAACGCTCAATCGTGACATATTCCTTAGAAAGCTGCCTGAGAGAGTTAATTAAGACATCAAGAGCGAGCGCATCAGTAGTGCCCAAATCAAACCAGCAGCGCCCCCAAGTTTCTTCATACTCAAAGTCACCTTTATTATGCATCACCGCCATCAAGCTGTCGTCCGCCTTGTTATCGTTATATTCCATATAGCTGATATCAAGACCAACATCCTGAACTTGAAGATTTTCAGCATCAAATCCTCCCAGTTTTCCTAAGTAAAACCAAGAGTTAAAAACTTCTTCAATATATTCCCTTTCCATCGGGGAGGGCACAGTGCTGAACTCCAGCCAAATCCACAAATCGAACGGATTAAACTCGCGGAACACTACTTGCATGACTTCTAACGCCTTACTCGGTCGTGACCATTGTATCGAAAAGCATTCTCACGTACCTTGCCACCTGAGCAAGATGCGATCGCCTAGTGGCAAAATATTAGGAAATTCACCGTTTCTTGGACAAGGTTATTGCACGATATCAGGTGGGAAGGGTGGATTGGAGTCACTAGTTGCCAGCTTGACGAGGGAACCCGAATCATTGGTGCGATAGATCAAGTGTCCCTGCCCGCTTACAACCGTCACGCGCCAGCCTTTAACCACGGCTTGAGTGCAGATGGTGTCAGGGGAAGCCAATCCTAAACAACCATCGGGCCAATTTTGCGGTTCGGCTTGGAGAATGCGTAACTTTTCAGCAGGCAGGCTTGCTCTCGCCGAGGCGTCTTGTAAAACTGCCTGGGCAACAGCATCGGGGAAATTGCTAGAACGTCCTGGCAGACTTGCTAGCGTTTCACTTGCAGCACGTTGGGGATGTTTTGCAGAGTCAGCAGCGGCATCTAAAACCGTCATACCGACACCTAAGGACAAAAGGCTGGTTAAAACTACAGCGGCAAGAATCTGCGGCTTTTGTAGACGAGTTATTTGATGCAAGTATTTCATCTTAGATGCCTCCGTGCTGAATTACTTTTCAAGTTACAAGTAATGCACACTTTTTGCACCTCTGGATAGCCATGATTTCTAATCGGCAGGAATTTTTTCCGAAGTGGGACGCTCCCTTTCAGTTAAACCGGGAAATAGCGGTGCTTGCTCCTTATTGTATTTAGCCAAATAATCCCGGAAGGATGTCCCCCCCGTACCGATATCAACGCCCACAATTTTCAACTGCTGCACCGCTAAACCCAAATGTGCTTGATGAAAGCGCATTTTTAGCTGATCGTAGGTACGCATACACTTGAGAATCGAACTGGCATGGGGATGATTCAGCAAATTTGCAACTCGTTCTTCTGTGGAGTCGCCAACGGCGCGGGTTAGGAGAGTATTGTAGTAGTGAGCAAGGTTGCGATCGCGATAAAGTTCAAACCAGTTGGCAATATCAGCACCGTAACGTCGTTCAAATTCAGTCTCTGCAATGTGAGGTTTGCCCTCAGCATCATTAGTGCCACCTTCCCAATACTTCGGCACACCACTCATAATTTCTAAATGGCGAAACTGAAACGACTGAAAGCCGCTCGTTGGGCCAATAGTAGTGCGAAACTCAGCAAATGCCCGCATCGTATTCAGAATCGGCATTGTCGTCAGCACAACCTCATAAAGGCGAAGGATGCGCTTGAAGAAGTAACACGCCTCGGTAGTATCGCTAATTAGTAAATCGGCATTATCCCTAAGTGCTTCAGCCAAGGCGTCTAAAACTCGCTCCATATCTGCAATCATCTGATGGAAGGCAAGTTCGCAGATTTGATGAATGGCAATAAATAAATCTTCGTCCTGTGAGGCAGTTAAAGGATTCTTGCAACTTAAAAGCGCCTCAAGGTCGTGATAATTCCAGTAGTGATTTTTAGTAGCATCCAGGTTTGGATTTAGTGGTGGCAAAGGTTGAGGGTTGTAAGATGCCGACATTTTAGGGACTAAAGACTAGAATAACTTGCTATCTTAGCCAATAAATTGATACGGCTTTGTTTGCCAACAAACAATACTACTATGATGTCTTTTGCTGATGAACGAGAGGATGATATACCAGCCATTTGCGAAGTGGTGACAGCGGCGTTTGGTCGAACCAGCGAAGCCAAACTCATAGAAGCAATCCGCAACTCCTCGAATTTTATTCCCGAACTTTCGATAGTAGCGGTAGAGGAGGGGAATGTGCTCGGTCACATTTTGTTCAGCTCCATCGTTATTGAAGCACAAGGGCAGACTGTTCCGGCGCTAGCGCTAGCACCGTTAGCGGTGATACCTCTGCGTCAGCACCAAGGCATTGGAAGTCAGCTAGTGCAGACAGGTTTATCAAAGTGTCGGGATTTAGGTCATAGCGTCGTCGTAGTTCTTGGCAACCCGCACTATTATCGGCGCTTTGGTTTCCAAACCGCTAATAAATTCGGTATAAGAGCACCGTTTCTGGTTCCCGATGAAGCGTTTATGGTGCTAGAACTCAAACTCAGTGCATTGATAGATATCAGCGGGATTGTGCGATATCCGCCATATTTTGATGAGGTTTGAGATATTGGTTCGATTGAGCTTGTTCGACTACCCATTGAATCGCCTGTAAATATTGCATCCCACCCAATTCATGAACATTATGATGCCCTGCTTCTGGCACTAAAAGTAGTTTTTTGGGTTCTGGTGCAGCATCAAATAGGGTTTGACTCATGTGAGCAGGAATAAGTCTATCGGCAGTACCGTGAATGAAGAGGACTGGCATTTGGAGCGATGTCTGCGACGGGCTTCCTATACTCACTTTACTGAGAGAATCAAATCGCTGATGCAAAAGTAACCTCACCGGAAATATCCCAAACTGACGATATAAATGACCCACCATCGATCGCATGGATGTGAACGTGCCTTCTACAGCTAATCCAGCAATGTCTGGATGTCGTTGTGCCATTTCAATTGCGATCGCTCCTCCTAGAGAATGACCGTAAAGAAAAATCTGCTGCGGCGGGATTTTCCGAACTTGGGTTAAGTAATGCCAAACCGTTTCCACATCTTCATAGACACTGGATTCTGTGGGAAATTTGTCAATACTGCGACCGTACCCTCGATAGTCAAACATAAAGGTGGAAAATCCCAGTTGGTGGAAGCAAAATGCTCGCTTCACTTCATCTCCAATTGTGGAACCATTCCCATGCAGGTATACCCATACTTGTGCCTCTGGTTTAGAACTGGGAATCCACCAACCATGAATTTGACTTGTCTTGCCTGAAGCGGTCGAGACTGGGAGCCAAACATCCTGATAATCCAGGTTAAATGATGTAGGTGTCGATCTAATTACAGTCGGCGGCTTAAAGATGAAGCGGTTTTGCCGGAGGAAGAGGTACAGACACGCCGCCATATAAGCGATCGCCAATACTCCTGCAACCGCAAAAAAGAGGTTCAACAACACTAGCCGGGTAACTTCAATCACAGCTTCCACACTCCTCTGGCTAAACTCTCAAGGTAACAACGGATAGAAACCTTTCGATGACTGGTATGGTACATGATTGGTAACGGGTATTCATGAGGATTGCTATGCCAGAGGTTCGGTTCGATAAATTTTACCGTTATGAAGACCTGACTTCTATCCTGCACGCTTACGCTCAGGAGTTTCCTCAGCTTGTGGGTATAGAAAGCATCGGTAAGAGCTACGAAGGACGTGACATCTGGCTGATGACGGTTACTTGTTTCGCTACGGGTTCAGCTCAAGAAAAGCCTGCCCTTTGGGTTGATGGAAATATCCACGCTACCGAACTTGCCCCTTCAAGTGTTTGCTTGTACCTCTTGCAAACCTTAGTCACAGGCTACGGTTCCAACCTTGATATTACTCGCTGTTTGGATACCCGCGCCTTCTATATCTGCCCCCGTGTCAATCCGGATGGGGCAGAGTGGGCGTTGGCGGATAAACCAAAATTTATTCGCTCTGGTACTCGCCCCTATCCTTATGATGAGGAACCCAATGATGGGTTAGTAATGGAAGACATGGATGGCGATGGACGCATCTTGATGATGCGCGTCCCCGATGCCAATGGTCCCTGGAAAAGCTGTCCTAGCGAACCGCGCCTATTGGTACAGCGCGAACCCACAGAAACTGGGGGTGAGTATTACCGTTTGTTACCAGAAGGGCGAATTGAGAATTACGATGGCGTCCTCATCGATATCCCGCGTCCCAAAGAAGGGTTGGACTTGAACCGCAACTTTCCCTTTTTATGGCGACAGGAATCCGAGCAGATGGGTGCGGGTTCCTATCCTACATCAGAACCAGAAGTGCGATCGCTGGTTCAGTTCATCACTACTCATCCCAACATCACCGGGGCTGTTGCCTTCCACACTTTCAGCGGCGTTCTATTGCGTCCCTACAGCCACCTCAGCGACGAGGAATTACCCGTCAAAGACCTCCGCAGCTACCAGCGCATTGGCGAAAAAGGGACTGAACTAACTGGCTACCCCAATATCTCGGTTTTTCATGAATTCCGCTATGACCCCAAAGACTCTATCACGGGTACCTTCGATGATTGGGCTTACGAACAGCAAGGGGTATTTGGCTGGACAGTAGAAGTTTGGAGTCCTCAGCGCCAAGCTGGAATTACTGAATATAAATACATCGACTGGTATCGGCAACACCCTTTGGAAGATGACCTAAAGTTGCTGCGCTGGAGTGACGAACAACTGGGAGGCAAGGGCTACGTCAATTGGTATCCCTTCGACCATCCCCAACTGGGTCGGGTTGAACTAGGCGGTTGGGATACCATGTATGCTTGGTCGAACCCACCCTCAGAGTTTCTAGAAAAAGAGATTGCCCGCTTCCCTGACTGGCTAGTCTGGCATCTATTAATCTCCCCTCGCCTGGAAATCTACGAAGTCAGTGCCGATCATTTGGGCGAAGACACTTATCGGGTGCGGCTGGTCTTGCATAATACGGGCTGGCTACCCACCTACGTCACCCAAAGAGCCTTGGATAACAAGCTGGTACGGGGTTGCATCTGTGAAATTGAGCTACCTGAAGGTGCAACGTTAGAAATGGGTAAGCCGCGTGCAGAGTTGGAGCAACTAGAGGGACGCGCCTACAAATCCTCAGCGCCCACGAGGCGGCAAAGTGACCCTACCCAGGATCGGGCGAAAGTTGAATGGGTGGTACGTGCTACTCAAGGTAGCATCGTCAAACTCCTAGCCCGTCATGAACGTGCTGGAGTTGTCCGTGCTGAAGTGACATTAGGATGATCTAATATCTCTTCTTCATTCAGCTTTCTCATTGCCATTTCCAGGTCATGGGTTAGGTGTTGGGCACTTTTTTTGGCTGACTTGCTGCAATAACTGCCAACATCGATAGGAGATCCAATGGTAACCGTGGCATCACAGCGCCAGTGGGGTACTGGCTCGCTATAACGGATGTTAATCGGCACAATTTTCAGCCCACTGCCAGGTTTGCTTGCTTCCGCTTGCAGAGCAATCCGAGCCATACCGGGTTTGAGGGGTTGAACGCGAGTTTCACGGAAGATATTACCTTCAGGAAATATGACTAAACCTTCGCCATTGCGGAGCAGTTCAACACTGTGACGAATACTGCCAATTCCTGGATGTCTGGTATTGACAGGAAATCCTCCCATGCGCCGGATGAACCAGCCTTGTATTCCTTTAACTTCATCCTCTGAAACCATATACCGGAAGTCGCGCCCAGTGGCAACTTTGCCAGCCGCATAAGGCATGAGCAATGCATCCCAACGAGAGCGATGGGTGGGAGCCAAAATAACTGGACCAGTCTTGGGTATATTTTCTTGCCCCGTCACTTTCAACTGACGGAAGTAAAAGGGGAGGACAAAGCGACGCCCCAAAAAATAGAGGATGGGAGTTAACCAATGACAAACATGGGAAGTAACAGGAGCTACTTTTGCCGAAGTGGACATTTCTAGGGGGTGTTCTACTGATTCGGTCACGGTCATGGATTGAGTGTGTTCGCGGGAGTCGAGCTGAATCATCATGGTTAAGTCTCTTTAGTGCATCCTCATGTCCACTATCACCTTATGTTTTCTGACAAATTGTGTCTTTCACCCAAGGGACACTTCTATCGCTGTCATGAGAGAAATTGTCTTCATTAAGGAATACGAACTTGGGAATAGAGTCGAAGCTTTGTAAGGAGGGCGTGGTGAATAACCATCCTTTATAGGATGTTCGACTTCAATCAAGAATTGTTCCCCACTCCCTTTTTCTGATGACGCCGTTGAGCAAACCAGGATTGCAACTGCTGGCGGCAAACAGACTCCATAATTCCGGCAAGGACTGGTAATCGATGATTCGAGCAAGCGCTGTCTGGAATATTGGCAACAGTACGGATTGTGCCAGTTTTCGGATCGTCCACTCCGTAGACTAAAAAACCCAGCCGCGCCAAGACGATCGCACCCGCACACATTGGACACGGCTCCAAGGTAACGTAGAGGGTGCAGTTGTTAAGATGCCAAGTTTGTAGGGCTTGACCCGCTGCCCGGAGGACGAGAATTTCAGCGTGGGCTGTTGGGTCTTTATCCCGCTCCCGGCGATTCTCGGCTGCTGCTACTAAGTTATTATCAGCGTCAACGATAACGGCACCGACTGGCACTTCGCCTGCCTCACCTGCAACTTGAGCGAGTGCGATCGCTTCACTCATCCAGTGCCGATGAATTAAATAAGCGCCGTCATCAATGGGTGGTTGTGAACTGTCAGGCATCCTCTAGCTAGCAGGTTGCACCAGCAAGGGGTCTAACTCCCCCTTTCCGTCTAATGCATAAATATCATCACATCCACCAAGGTGCTGGTCGTTGATAAAAATTTGGGGCACGCTCCGCCGTCCGTTAGCGCGTTCAGCCATTTTTGCTCTAGCGGCTTCATCGCCATCTATCTTATATTCCGTGTAGTTTACTCCCTTCCACCAGAGCAACATCTTGGCTCGAATGCAGAAGGGACAGGTTTGCCAAGTGTAGATTTCAACATTGGCTTTGATGCGTTCTGGATGGCGTCCCAAAAGAGGATTGAGAAAATCAAACATTTTCTAAAATTGCGGATTTTATTGACTGTATTAAGCCTAAAACAATTACTTTATCTATAATGTATTATTTATGTAGTATGTTAGAGCTGGCGACTCACTGATACCAGGCGTTTGTAAGCTTGTAGGGAAAATGCTGCTGACAATTACAACTACTCATTCACCAGCAACAGCTTTGGGCTATCTGCTGCACAAACACCCTGAGCGATTCCAATCGTTTAAACTAACCTTTGGCAAAGCTAGTGTATTCTATCCAGAAGCTAGTGTAGAGCGCTGCACGGCTGCCCTACTGTTGGATGTTGACCCGGTGGGGTTGGTGCGAAAACAGCGCGGGGAAGGGTATCAGTTAGAGCAATACGTTAATGACCGTCCTTATGTCGCTTCATCGTTTTTAAGTGTAGCGATCGCACAAATCTTCGGCAGTGCCCTCGCTGGACGCTGCAAAGACCAACCCGAACTGGCACAAACCCCCATCCCCCTAACTGCAAAACTCTCTGTTTTACCCTGTAAAAGCGGTGAAGCCTTTTTGCGACGGCTGTTTGAACCACTAGGCTACACCGTAACCACTGAAGTTCAAGCCCTGGATGAACAATTTCCTAACTGGGGAAACAGTCCTTACTTTACCGTCGAACTGCAAGGTACAGTCCGCTTGCAGGATTTGTTGTCCCACCTCTACGTCCTCATTCCAGTCCTGGATGACGAAAAACATTACTGGGTGGGAGATGACGAAGTCGATAAACTCCTCCGCCACGGTCAAGGTTGGCTGGCAACTCATCCCGAACAGCAACAAATTGCCAAGCGCTACCTGAAACGGCAGGGACGTTTAGTGCGAAC
>DATNQT010000418.1:0-8085 GCA_036703885.1 Candidatus Sericytochromatia bacterium | reverse complement strand
CTTGCTGGGTCGGTCTAAAAATCCCAGCCGTTTAATAGGTGATGCCTACAACGAGGAGCAATGGCTACCGCTTGCTATCCAAGCAAATGATAGATTAGGAATTCACTTACTTTATCTAAATAAGCTTATCTTATGTTATCTGTTTGGTGAGGGGCATCAAGCTATACAAAATGCTGTTATGGCAGAACAGTATTTAGACGGTGTGACAGCAATGGTAGTTGTACCTCTATTCTATTTCTATGATGCTCTGGCGCATTTAGGCGTGTTTGCTGATGCTTCAAACTCTGAAAAACAGGCTTGGCTCAATCGGGTTAACACCAGCCAGGAAAAGATGCAAAAATGGGCGCATCACGCCCCAATGAACTACCTGCATAAATTTTATTTGGTAGAGGCAGAAAAAGCGCGAGTCTTGGGTCAAGTCCTTGAAGCAGAAGAGTTTTATGAACGAGCCATAGCTGGTGCTTCTGAGAATGAATATATCCAAGAAGAGGCATTAGCTTATGAATTAGCCGCAACGTTTTATCTAGAGCGTGGCAGGTTGAAAATTGCCCAAACCTATATGAAAGAGGCACATTACGCCTACACGCGCTGGGGAGCTTTGGCAAAAGTTGAGGCTTTAGAAGCAAAATACCCGCAGTTACTGCCTAAATCATCTGCCACTAAAACCATTACTTCCACCTCCACGACAGCTACAAATTTCACAAGTGGCAGTCAGTCAGCGTCAGCGCTGGATTTAGCTACCGTCATGAAAGCCTCCCAAGTAATTTCTGGCGAAATCGTACTCGATAAATTACTCGCCAACTTGATGAAAATTCTCATTGAGAATGCCGGGGCGCAATGTGGCTACCTGATTTTGCCGTCTCAGTCAGAGTTAGGAAACGGTGACGGGAACTGGGTGATTCAAGCCTCAGGGGCAGTGGATTCTGATAACTTTACGGTATTGCAGTCTATCCCCATTGAATCTATAGGGGCACATGGTTGTACACCTCTACCCGTATCAATTATTAATTATGTCATTCGCACCCATGAAACCGTCGTTAAAAAGGATGCTGTCCATCAAGGAAAATTTACTAATGACCCTTACATCAAACAACATCAAACCAAATCAATTCTCTGCATCCCACTGCTTGATCAAGGGCAACTTAGCGGTATCCTCTATCTGGAAAACAATCTCACCAGCGATGCGTTTACAAAAGACCGCGTTGAACTGTTGAAACTCTTATCTGCTCAAGTTGCCATTTCCATCGAAAATGCCCAACTCTACACCAACTTACAGTGTTTCAATGAGAACTTAGAGCAATTAGTCCAGCAGCGCACCACAGAACTTTCCCAAACCCTAGCAGACCTCCAATCTACCCAAAAGAAACTGGTAGAATCCGAGAAAATGGCATCACTAGGCGGGTTGGTGGCTGGCGTTGCCCATGAAATCAATACCCCCGTTGGCATCGGCATCACCGCAGCTTCTCTGTTAGCCGACAAAACCACAGAGTTTTTCGAGACGTATAAAAGCGGACAGATGAAACGCTCTCAACTCGAAAAGTTCCTCGATATTGCTATGCAGAGCAGTAGTATGGTCTTGAGCAATCTCAACCGTGCTGCTGACTTAATCCAAAGTTTCAAACAAGTAGCGGTCGATCAGTCCAGTGAAGAACAACGCACATTCAACCTCAAACAGTATCTATCTGAGGTATTAATTCCTCTCAGCCCCAAACTGAGAACCACTCATCATCAGGTGGAAATCACAGGAGATGAAGCGATCGCACTGAACAGTTATCCAGGCGCGTTATCTCAGATTATCACCAATCTAATCATGAACTCCCTCACCCATGCTTACTCGCTCGAAGACGCCGGACATCTGGTTTTTGGCTTCAAACAAGAGGGTGAGCAGATTATCTTGGAATACTCCGATGATGGCAAAGGCATTCCCAAGGAAAACTTAAGCAAAATCTTTGACCCATTCTTTACCACAAAACGGGGTCAAGGCGGGAGTGGTTTAGGCTTACATATTGTCTACAACCTGATCACTCAAAAACTCAATGGTACGATTGAATGTGAGAGCCAAGTAGGTACAGGTACAAAGTTTATTATTAAATTGCCTAGTCAACTGAATAACAAAACAAACAATAAATAATAAATAACAATGTCAAAAGAGACTAAAAATCAACCCATTCCTGAAGATGACGATGAATTAATCTTTGCTGATGAAGAGGATGATAAACTAGTCTTTGCTGATGAAGAGAATGATAAATTAATTTCTAAAAATGCCGATGAGGATAAATTAATTTTTCCCGGCACCAACGAGTTACTCCAGCCCGCAGTAGATAGTTGGAAAATTCTCGTGGTAGATGATGAAGCGGAAATTCACAATATTACAAAACTGGTACTGAACGACTTTACGTTTGATGGAAAACCCTTAACCTTCATTAGCGCTTACTCTGGGGAAGAAGCCAAAGCATTAATCAAACAACATCCAGATACCGCCTTGATTTTGCTCGATGTCGTCATGGAAAGCGACGACGCAGGTTTGGATGCCGTCAAATATATCCGGGATGTCCTGGGTAATTTATTAGTACGAATTATTTTACGTACTGGTCAGCCGGGACAAGCGCCGGAAGATGTAGTGATTATTCACTACGATATTAATGACTATAAAACAAAAACCGAATTAACTACTCGCAAACTCTTTACCGCCATAGTTACTGCCTTAAGAGCATTTCGCGTTCTTACCAAACTGGAGGAGAGCAGGAGAGAATTGGCAAAAATCGTCCTAGCTTCGGCACGGTTTGTACCCCGTCAATTTTTACACTTCTTGCATAAGGAGAGTATCGTTGATGCCAAACTGGGGGACTCGGTGCAAGCCGCAATGTCCATTCTATTTGCTGACATTCGCTCCTTTACCAGTTTGTCGGAGAGGATGTCTCCCCAGGAAAATTTTGAGTTTATTAATTCCTACTTGCGCCAAGTTGGTCCAGTTATTCGCCAACACAACGGCTTTATTGATAAATATATTGGCGATGGCATCATGGCTTTGTTTCCCGAAACCGCTGATGATGCCGTCACCGCAGCGATTGAAATGCAAAAACAGGTGGCAAACTATAATGAGCATCGTCAAAAAAGTGGCTACTTACCTATTGCGATCGGCATTGGCATCCATAGCGGTAGCATAATGCTGGGAATTATTGGGGAAGAAGAGCGGATGGACAGCACAGTGATTGCCGATGCTGTGAATCTGGCGTCTCGTTTGGAACAATTAACCAAACTCTATGGAGCAGGCATCATCGTTAGCGTGCAAACTTTGTCTCAACTCGACGACCCTCAAAAATACACTTGCCGATTTCTTGACCGAGTGACGGTAAGAGGGAAACAGGCTCCTGTGGCTGTATTTGAAATTTACGACGGCGACTCTCAGTTTCTCAGAGAACTTAAAACCCAAACAAAAAGCGCCCTAGAACAGGGCATTTGGCTCTATTACCAGGAGGAATTCACCGCAGCACGGCAATACTTCGAGCGGGTTTTGCAAGTGAATGACTGCGATTTAGCTGCCCGTCTTTATCTGGAACGCTGTGACTTATCCCAACAAACTGGATTAAATCTGAAATGGGAGGAAGTTGAAGTTTTCCCCAAGAAAGGATGAGTTTGAAGCTAGCTTGAAAGTTCTGAGCGTCATCCCCCAAGCGTTTGATGTCTAATCAGCTAGTCAAATCGTTCTACCTGAATATACTAATGGACGATCGCTAGTTATTTCAATGTAAAATCCAGACCAGCAACCCACTAAGATCTATGAAGATCCCCTGACAACTTGCCCCAGCATCACTTGCTGAGGCAGAAAATGTGAAAGTATTATGCTCGATGTTAGTTCAGTTTTAGAAGTATTGCGTCCAGTACAAGACCCCGAACTCCGCAAGAGTTTGGTGGAATTGAATATGATTCGGAATGTCAAGATTGACGAGGGTGCTGTTAGCTTTACCTTGGTGTTGACGACGCCCGCCTGCCCTTTGCGGGAATTTATTGTTGAGGATTGCCAAAAGGCAGTAAAGCAACTACCTGGTGTTGAAGAAGTCGTGGTGGATGTCACAGCGGAGACACCTCAACAAAAACCCCTGCCCAACCGTACTGGAATTGATGGGGTAAAAAATATTCTGGCAATTTCCAGTGGTAAGGGTGGCGTTGGAAAGAGTACTGTTGCGGTGAATGTGGCAGTCGCCTTGGCGCAGACGGGTGCAAAAGTCGGTTTAATTGACGCTGATATTTATGGACCGAATACTCCAACGATGTTGGGCTTGGGAAACGCTAAGGTAATGGTGCAGCAAGGAGCACAAGGAGAGGTATTGGAACCCTCGTTTAACCACGGCGTCAAATTGGTTTCAATGGGGTTTTTAATTGACCCCGATCAGCCTGTGATTTGGCGCGGTCCTATGTTAAATGGAATTATCCGTCAGTTTCTCTACCAGGTACAGTGGGGAGAATTGGATTATTTGATTGTAGATATGCCACCGGGGACAGGTGACGCTCAGTTGACTTTGACGCAGGCAGTGCCAATGGCAGGGGCTGTGATTGTAACAACGCCTCAAACTGTGGCGTTGTTGGATTCCCGTCGGGGTTTGAAGATGTTTGAGCAGCTAGGAGTCCCGGTATTGGGAATTGTGGAAAACATGAGTTACTTCATCCCGCCCGATATGCCAGAAAAGCAATATGACCTATTTGGTTCTGGAGGGGGTGAGAAGACATCGAAGGAACTGGGTATTCCTTTACTCGGTTGCATTCCGCTAGAAATTTCCTTAAGGGAAGGTGGCGATGTGGGTGTGCCAATTGTCGTCGGTGAACCTGAGTCAGCGTCGGCTAAGGCATTGGTAGCGATCGCATCTCAGATTGCTGCGAAAATCTCCGTTGCCGCCCTCAGCAATTAGCCATCCTGCCGCATTTTGGTGTAATATCAAAACCTTTGTTTTCTGAAATTCCTGACACTCACCCTCTACCAAAGCTAATTAATAACAACAAGGCTCAGAACCGCTTCATATGATGTTCCAAAAGTCGCTAATCGGTATTCGCTGGAAGTTTCTTCTGGCAGCTTGGCAGCAGTTAGACTGGCAGCTATTGATAGTCAGTGTTGGTCTCACCTTCTTGGGAGGAGTGATGATTCGCAGCGCTGAACTGACTAACGGTCAGACAGACTGGTGGTGGCACTGGCTCATCGGCGGTATTGGATTGACACTAGCGCTATCTATTGCGCGATCGCGCTACGAACTCCTCCTCCCATTACACTGGATTGTTTATGGCATTACAATTGCCGGTCTAATTGCCGTGATGTTCTTCGGTACTACTGCCAACGGTTCTCAACGGTGGTTACCGATTGCTGGCATCCAGGTTCAACCTTCTGAGTTTGCAAAAATCGGGTTAATCATCTCTCTGGCAGCGGTTCTGCATTCACGACCTGCCTCAACCCTCGGTGCTGTTTTTAAAGTCTTAGGGGTTGCGGCAGTGCCCTGGATATTTGTATTTTTGGAGCCTAATTTGGGAACCTCCCTGGTGTTTGGTGCCATTACTCTGGGGATGCTCTACTGGGGTAATGCCAATCCTGGCTGGCTGTTACTGATGGTTTCTCCCATTGTCTCGGCAATTGTCTTTAACGCCTATTTACCTGCCTGGTTCATTTGGGTAACCGCGATGGTGATTATTGGCTGGCGCAGCTTCTCTTGGCCTTTGTTGGGAGCAATTGGAGCTTTGGTCGTGAACGCGGTTTCAGGAGAATTAGGTCATGTCTTATGGGGTCTTCTAAAGGACTATCAAAAAGACCGACTAATTCTCTTCTTAGACCCCGACAAAGACCCCTTGGGGGGAGGATACCACTTAATCCAATCTCGAATTGCGATCGGGGCAGGAGAATTTTGGGGAAGGGGGCTTCATCAGGGAACCCAAACCCAACTCCGCTTTATTCCAGAACAGCATACGGACTTTATTTTCTCCGCAATTGGTGAAGAGCTTGGTTTTGTAGGTTGCTTGTGTGTCCTCGCTGCCTTCTGGTTTGTCTGTCTGCGCTTAGTAATTATTGCTCAAACTGCTAAGGACAACTTTGGCTCTCTGCTGGCAATTGGTGTTCTCTCGATGATGGTGTTTCAGACAGTCGTCAACATTGGGATGAATATTGGCTTGGCTCCCATCACAGGGATTCCTCTACCCTTGTTGAGTTATGGGCGATCGGCGTTATTAGCGAACTTTCTAGGCATCGGCTTAGTGGAGTCGGTTGCTAATCATCGACATCGGTTGAAGTTTTAGTCATTAGACCTCCTGCACGAATGCAAAATCTGCCCTCATCCCCCGCCCCTTCTCCCAAATCTGGGACAAGGGGAGCTAATTTCAAAGTCCCTCTCCCAAAGTTGGGAGAGGGATAAATCCCTCTTTTGTTATTTCTGGGAAAGAATCACGATTTTTGTAGGGGCGAAAATTCGTGTCTTGCTCGATGTCCTCTGCTGCTGATGCTGAGATTAAGCTGAAAGGCTCACTAGTGGTAATCGAGCTGGAGTGCCTACGCCCAAATCCCTGTTGATCTAGCAAACGTAGTAACCGATTGACAGCTCGTTTGGTTATTTCTACGGTCATGACATCACCGGGTGGATGAAAAGCAAGCTCTGCCAATCTTTTGAGGGGGTTGTCACCCCCTGAAGTGTTTCTCATTAAAACTGGAAACCCCATAGATTCCAGTAGATTAGGAAGGGAATGAAAGCCAACGCAGCCAGCGTAATCAAAGAGTAGTGCGTTAGCGAAGCGGCTCCGAAGGAGCTTCGCGCTATAACTGACCAATATTTATTCTTCCAAGCCAGAACAGTAAAGACAGCTAATCCCAAGGTCAAGACGGTGGCGATTGGGGGAAGAGAGAGGAACGCGATCGCAAATGCTGGGACTCCATACGCCAGCTTCCATGCCCCGTACAACCAGAGTGACAAAGGCAAGCCAATTAAGAAGACCAGATATAGAGTACTGACAAGACCTGCTAACAACCAGGCTCGACTCGGTTGCCGCTCAATTTGAAAATTCTTGCCTCGTAAACGGCGAATCAGCGGACGTATTGGCCAAATGAAGAAAGCTGACAGGAAAACCAGTACACAAAAGCCAAGCAATCCTAACTGCACCCAAGCCGTTTCATACCACGGTACTCGCTCGTAGGCTCCTATCTTCGGCCAAAGTGGATTAAACGCGAATTTGATTTGATTACTGCCTTCATCTTCAATAGCTTCCCCAAAGGCAGTCAAGGCATCATCATTAGCTCGCTTAAATAACTGCGATCCTACAGGGATTAACTTTATGTTTTGAGGATTGCTGAGAAAGAACAGACCAGGAGTTTGAATTACTAAAGTTCCGTTATCGCCCTTCTTGATATTGATATGCTTAAACACTGCGGATGGCTTAAGGAAGGTGGCACGGGGATACTCCACGTCATGGTAAGTGCCAGTGAAGCGATCAAGTTGTTCATCAGTAAGGGCAAGAGGTTTTAAAGGGGCAGGTTTATCGGGAACGGGAAAATAGTGATCTAACAACTGACTCAATAGTTTTCCATGTATCCCACTGAAGCTGTTACTAGCAATAAAGATGCCGATATTCTGGTCAGGCATTAAGGTGAGGGAGCTAGAATACCCGCGTAAACTTCCTAAGTGTCCGATCATCCGAATGTTGTTTTCCAAACGTTCGCGGAAACTGTAGCCAGTACCTGGCAATTTAGGATGGTGGGCGAAGTGCGTCTTGTGCATCAGTTGCACCGTATCCTCTAATTCTGGGGGCGGTGGCTGGAGAAACGTGCTGCGGCGCATCTTCAGCGGTTGAAGGATATTTTTATCAATATATTCAACGAAAGGTATACCGGAAATCTTTTCCACTACATAGCCCAACAAAGCAGTGCTGTGGCTGGAATAGCTGTAGAGTTCGCCAGGACGCGACACAATGGGTGGCATGTGGTCAGCTAGATAATTTCCCAACGGCTCCATTTCAGCTTCAGTGCGGGCTGCCAGTCCGATGCGCCGTACAGTAGTACCGTCCGCGTGCATCATCATCCTGGCGGCTGTGACTGGTTCTGAGTAAGGGTTCTCTAGTTCA
>DATNQT010000417.1:0-2770 GCA_036703885.1 Candidatus Sericytochromatia bacterium | reverse complement strand
TGGCTTTCCCCATAGGCAACTGTACATTGGCTTACTAACTTAAACCAAAAAGCAATATCTTCTGCTAAATATTGATCGAGTTGCTCAGGCCAATAGCAATCAGGAGATAAAACCGAGTTTTTGACTAAAGCAGCATGAACGACCCAGGGGACAAAGGCGATCGCCTTATCCCTTAGAACCTGAATTGATTGTCCAATACCTACTGGCTGCTTGAGTATCTTCTGTGTTGGATTTTCATCAGTAAATTCCTGCCAGCAGCAGGCAATAATCTCAGCCTCCGGATTTTCGTTAGCTGCTGTCAATTGTTGTTCTAAATAGTCGCATTCCAGCAAATCATCGGCATCTAGAAACTGAATCCATTCACCTCTAGCGTGAGTCAAACCATAATTGCGAGCAGCTCCTGGACCCTGCTTCGGCGACTGCAAAAGGCGGATGCGGAAATCTTGGAAAGCTTGAGCTTTTTCCCAACTGCTATCAGTAGAGCCATTATCCACTACTAGCATTTCCCAGTCTGAGTAGGTCTGGGAAAGTACTGACTCAATCGTGTCCGTGATATATGCCGCCTTATTATAAAGGGGAGTAATGATAGAAACTGTTGGTCTTAAAGATGCCACGATTGCTACTTTTTGCGGAGCCACAGACTACCACAATGGTGATTAGGGTCTTTCCAGTTGATAACTCCAGGCCAAATCTTAGCAACTGCCTGCGGGTAGTCTACAGACAGCCAATGATTGGCTAAAACTACCTCGAAGCAATCATTGTACGCGAGAAACGCTTCTAGCATATATTGCTCGTTCCATGCCCGACGTTGCTCAATGAGCCATTTTGGTGGATAGTCGTAGGGGAAGAATATATCATGAAAGTGAATCCAAACGCCACTGGAAAGAGCGGGTAAAATTTCCAAAATTTCTCGACAGACATCACTGCCAAATTTGACCGTATGGGTCGAATCAATAAAAAGAATGTCACCAGCCTTTAACTGCTCAAAAACTTTCAGATCGATAGTTTCAACTCGTTCATTAATAAGTTGGATTTTAAGATTTGCGTCTGTTAGCTGTGGCTCAGGATAGGGTTCGATACAAATAATTTTGCTAGCCTTTCCCTCTTGCTGATTGATGGCGATCGCCTGTGCGGCAATTTGAGTTGAATAGCCACAACCAATTTCTATTAAGGTTGAGGGTTTAATCTCTCTCAGGAGCGCGTAGTAAATAGCTGCATCTAATTCAAAATAAAAATCATTGAAGAAATCGAATTTTAAAGAGAGGACTTGCTTATCCGTTAATTTCTGAATTTCTGCACCATATAGACTTAATTGTTCAACCAAGTTGAGTTGAGTCTCTAAATCCCAGTTTATACACGTAGGTTCGCGTCTCTTAAGAGCTTGTGCTTGAGTGATAGTTGCAAATTCAGGCAGTGGTTCATAATAGTGAAATGAGCGGAGATGGTAACCCCAACTATCTAACAAAGTAGGATTCCTAGACAGCACCCAAAGAACTCTATTTCTGAGACGACTAGGCACTTGCTGCAAAGTAGCTATTAAGACCTTATTGATTAAATCATTAGCCTCTTTAAATAACATATTGTACTTAATCAAAGTAATTTAAAGATTAAATTTTTAATGTCTCGTAGTTACCTGATAAAGGTGTTCAACAAATTGGCGCTGAATTCTTTCTGGGTTGAACATCCCATGAGCCATTTCTAAAGCCTTCTGAGCAAGACGTGTTTGCTCTTGCGGTTGAGTTGTTAGTTCTTCGAGCGCTTTCACTAAGTCCTGTGCTACGGGAGATGTTACCACTAACGCTGACTGATACTTAAACCCCCATTGAGCAGCAGAACAATATCTTGGTCCCCAAATGACAATCGGCTTGCCAAATGGGCAATATTCGGCGATTTTAGAAGGAAAAGACGTTTTCACTCGCATCTGAGCCGCCGGATTGAAAGACATAGCTACTAGCAAAGCATTCGCCTTCCTAAGCTCAGAATATAATAAGTTTCTTGAAATAAATCCGCCATAGATTCGATTGGCTTTGACATTTTGCACAAGAAAGTCCGGCCAATCAAGAGGGGAACCAAATAACTTCAACTGAAGTTTAGGGTATTCCTGAACTAAATTACACAAAGCTTGCATCATTGGTCCATAAATACCTGAAAGAGTTCCTGCATATATTACGGTAAACGCATTTTCTTTAGCAAAAGTTGGTGGAAATTCTTCTTTTACTGATTGATGGGGGATGGGAAACAGAACTAGTGCGTTAGGATGTCTTCCCAACACCTGTTGCATTTCTTCACTGACACAAAATACTAACTGGCTTTGCTGATAAAGCTGATTGAATCGCCTAGTCAGAATTTTTCGTGCATAGGAATGGACATTAGCCATGTCAGGCCACCAATCGTGAAAGAATGTTACCAAAGGAATATTAAACTCTTGGGCAATCTGTTGAGCTAGCCAGCATAACTCTTGGTGAGCTACTGTGATAATTATGTCAGGCTTTTTATTTTTAATATAGTACCGAAGCTGATTAGTGTTGTGGAAGGTGTTAAAACACTGGAGGAAATCGTGTGTCCATCTGGACAACCTTGTTCTTGTAAGCCGAGTCAGTAGTCGGTTAGCTTGAATCTCTATAATGTCTTCAGCAAGCCAATTCTGAGAATCGTCTATAGCGAGTGGTGCCGTCAGTGTGCTTCGTGCGATCGCTATGCACAGTTCAGGCGATCGGGAAAAATGCCTGTAAAGAACTACCTCACCACCAGTAGTATCTCGCGGTAACAC
>DATNQT010000416.1:0-8314 GCA_036703885.1 Candidatus Sericytochromatia bacterium | reverse complement strand
GCTTTTAACTGTTTTGAACTCAGTAGCCATTTGCTTGTGTTGCTCGTGGCTGAAGTTGTCGCGGATTTTGGGGAACATCTCATTCTCTTCTTGATTTATGTGAGTTCGCAGCGTAGTCATGAGTTGCTCAACTTTGGTTTTGAACTCGGAGTCATAGGAGTTCATCGACTTAATTTCGTCCAACATCCGCTTCACATCAGCAGTCTCAGCATAGAGTTCCTGAGTATCTTCGTAATAGGGACGAACTGCTGGGTAGATAACTTGTTCTTCAGCTGCACCATGAGCTTGTACGTCTTTGTAGAGTTGTCCAAAATACTCCTGGATTTTTTGAGGATCGTTAGAACCTAAAATTTCCATAAACAGAACATCGGTCTTACTATGATCCATGCGGAGGAGCTGAAGGATGCTCATCTCATCATCCATGCGCGTCACCGCACTACCCACCACGCCTGATAAGGCTGCAACAGCATCTTGAACACGCCCCCACAGTCCTTGATCTGGATCTTGTCCAGTCAGTTGACGAACGCCTAGAATTTCCAGAATCCCTTTGAGTTGCTCTTGGTGAGCGCGGTTTTCAAAGTTAACTGTATTTAAGGGAGTAATTGCCGCTTCAATATCAGCACCAACAACTTGGGCAGCTTTGTGGATTAGCAGTCCAGTCATCGTTTGCTTATGCTTGAGCAATTCATGCTGAGATACTTTTTCAAACAAAGTCAGCTCAGAACCTTTCATTAGTTTTTGAACTTGCTCAATTATTGTCTGAGTTGATTTCTTCGGCTCACCTGGAACACCATACTGAACTATTACAGTTTCGAGAACGCCCAGGTTTTTGCGATCATCTTCGAGCATATCCTGTAGGCGCTGGCGAATATCCTGATCAGTGCAATCTTGGATAAATTGCTGCTCGTTGTTAATTAGCAGATTTTGTAAGGCTTTCATATCTGCCAATTTTGTTGCAATTGAAAGACGCTTGGTGTCATCAAGAGTCGATACCATTTTTTATTCTCCTATAACAATGCGAAGGCATCAAAAGCTATAAAGTCTTCTGCAACTGAAGCATGAATGCCGATAGTTGCATTAAGGAATTCAAAGGCATACCCGACGCGATCGCTTTTACTTTTCCATAACTGCGGTCGGAGAAACGGATTGGTCAATCAGTTGCACCAATCGTTGTCGTAAGGTTTCTAAACCCAGCCGTTGAGTGGCTGAAATAAATATCGCTTCGGGATACACTTGTTGAGCTACAGCCAGAGTGTCGCTATCAACGCGATCGACTTTGTTAAAGGCAATCAAAGCTTTCCCAGGAATAGCAGGCATTTCATCTAACACGTCCATCACTGAACGGATATGACCTTGCCAAGCGGGATGGGAAAGATCGACGACATGAAGCAATGCATTCGCTTCAGTGACTTCCTCCAGTGTGGCTCGGAACGCATCCATCAGGGGTGGTGGCAGTTCGTGAATAAAGCCTACGGTGTCTGTCAACAAAACAGACTTCCGTTCCTGAGTTTCAGGGTCTGTAATGACCAGCTTGCGCGTAGTTGGGTCGAGAGTGGCAAAGAGTTGATCAGCTGTGTAAACTTCGGCATGAGTCAACACATTTAGAAGGGTAGATTTACCCGCATTGGTATAACCAACCACGGCTATAGAGGGAATTTCTCGCTGTTGTCGCTGTTGTCGTAAGCGGGAGCGATGCGCTTGTAATTGGTTGACTTCCTGCTGAAGTTGGGCAATTCGCCGCTGAATGATTCGCCGCTCAGTTTCTAATCTGGTTTCACCAGGACCTCGCGTACCAATGCCGCCTCCTAGCCTGGACATACCCTGACCTCGACCTCGAAGCCGAGGTAGCATATATTCCAGTTGCGCTAGTTCCACTTGTAATTTACCAGCCTGGGATTGAGCGCGTTGAGCAAAGATATCCAGAATCACCTCAGTTCTGTCTACAACTCGAATGCCAATTTCGGCTTCTAGGTTGCGGGCTTGAGATGCAGAAATATCTCGATCGAAAACGACTAGATTGGCTCCATGCTTATGAGCACGGAGGGCAATTTCTTCAATTTTTCCCTGACCGACAACTGTCTGAGGATGGGGGTGCGATCGCTTTTGTTGCACGAGTTCTACTACCTCTCCCCCCGCACTCTCAACTAAGCGAGTGAGTTCGTCGAGACTATCTTGAAACCGCTGGGGAGACATATCCTCAGTCATCAACCCAACCAGCAAAACGCGATCGCCTTTTGACTCCACCTCATGCAATCGCGAGGTTTCAATGCCTTCTTCAGAAAACTCTGCCTCCCATTCATCAACTAAGTCGTCAAAGTCTTCCTCAGTTAAATCATCCAGGCTGAGGGGAGGAGAAACGAGCCAAGGCGTCTCTAGATCGGGTACGAGGTGAGCCAGATAAGCTTCCTTTACATCGCCAGTAGCTTCGCCGTCTCGTCCTTCCGTTGCGTTGCTAGTTGGGATTAATAGCACTAAAGCATCTAAGCGCTGCTGTGCCATTGCCGTCAGTGCCGCCGTATCAGGTGTCTCTCCTTTAAGTTGAGTAGCAATACAACGAATCCCACTCAAGCGTTCAGCCCCATGCCGAGGTAGTTCTTGGGGAGGAATTTGAGTCTTTTCAGGCGTCCCCACAGCGACACGGACTATCTGCCCACGTCGATTGATGTAGGCGCACACCGGATGATGAATTTCCGTACTAATGCTAGAGAGATCTTGCGCGAATTCCGGGGTAATCAGGCGATCGCCTGGTAGTCGTTTCTCGTACAGCCGCTGTAGTTGCTTGATGTAGCTAGATTTTAATCCTTGAAGATTTCCGTAAATCGTTTCGATAGGTTTAACCATCGATAGCTCTAACCAGAATAACTGGCTTCTGAATTCATTGCTTCTAAATGTTATTGAGCTTTTCTTTATAAATTAATCTCTCCTTAGGATTAACTATGGCTATGAATCGGCACTTTTCACAGGATAATCTAGCTGAATACCTAGTAAATTTTACTAGCAAATCTTTTCTTTCAATTTTTGTGTTTTTAATTACTAACTAACTTAACATTTTATTTAGACCAGCGAATTATTTTGTATAATTAACTAATGAGATACATTACTATTTCTTCGGTTAAACCAAGTTAAAATATATCCAAGCCTTTCCGAATACTACTAAGGCTTCCTGGGAAGTCAAGGCTTTATTTGAACTGGGAGGAGACCTCTCAGCCAAACTAAGTCCCGCTTCCCTAACACGCCTCAAAAGTCAAAGGTTCTTTAAGCATCAGGCTTTCAACCACTTGTAAGCTGGTTACTTATTTCTGGCAGCCTGCGCTAGGAAACTGGAATGGAATTTATTTTTATGCCCTCAAGAGTTAAGGCATATTAGCAAAAAGGCTCTCGAAGTTTGAATAAAAGAGTGATTAGCTCTTTCAGGGATCATAAAATAAATAGCCGACGTAGGCAGGCGTAAGTTTCGTGTAACCGCCACGTACTCTTCCGGTACGCCGCGCGAATAGTACTCTTTCGTACTTAGGGTGATAACTAAAACTGGTAATTTTGTCAAAATGCAAGTCTTGTAAGGATTCCCCATTCCCCATTACCAAAAGCCAGGTTTTCCACCACAAGTATGAGAGAGCCGAATTATCGGGGATCGGGTATCTCAACCCCAACCCAACTAAAATTGTTAGGAGCCACTGAACCAACGACGGTAGGTCAGTTGCCCTCACAGGTTGTCTGAAAACTCGCTATTGCTACGTTGCTGCACTTTCGCTCCCCCTTGCGGGGATCTGAATTCTTCTCAGACATCCTTTCAAAACCACACACTTCAGGCTTAAGTTGCCGAGCAGTTTATGTAAGGCTTGAAATCTTTATCAAACTTTTATCAAACAAATCGGCAAAAAACTTTGAAGGTGGCGTATTTGTAGTTACTCTAGATCTATAACCTTGGGTAGATGTTTGTATGCATTCTTTGGGTAAGCTACTGGAGAACTGTTATGTAAGCCCCTCCGATTCCGCGATTGGGGCTAACTCTAACAAGACCGAAGCCGGATATCCACGTCCCCAATTACGGCGCGACGACTGGATTTGTCTCAACGGGGCGTGGAAGTTCACATTTGACGACGCTGGGAAATTTGTCCGACCCAGCGATATTTCTGATTGGACTCATACCATTCAAGTTCCGTTTGCTCCAGAATCCGCCAAGAGTGGCATCGGCGACACAGGGTTTCACCCAAACTGCTGGTACGAGCGCGAATTTGACTTACCCAAGGGTGAAGGTCGGGTGCTTCTCCACTTCGGGGCTGTAGACTATCGTGCCCGTGTTTGGGTCAACGGTCACTTAATGGCTGACCATGAGGGCGGACATACCCCGTTCAGCATTGATATCACACCTGTCTTAAATGAAAACGGGTTACAGCGGGTAACGCTCTGGGCACACGACGACCCGCACGATTTGGCTAAACCCCGTGGTAAGCAGGATTGGCAGCTAGAACCGCATAGTCTCTGGTATCCCCGTACTAGCGGCATTTGGCAAACTGTCTGGGCTGAGGTAGTTCCTGCCACTTATATTGACCGCATCCGTTGGACGCCGCACTTCGAGCGGTGGGAGATTGGCTTTGAAGCCTTTGTCGCAGGGGAACAGTGCGATGGTATGCAGATCAAGGTGAAACTTACCGTTGACTGCCAGTTGCTAGTAAACGATACCTACGAGGTGATCAACGGGGAAATTCACCGACGCATTGCCCTATCTGACCCTGGTATCGACGACTACCGCAACGAGTTGCTCTGGAGTCCTGAGAAGCCAACTCTAATGGATGCCGAAGTTCAACTGTGGTATGAGGACAAGCTAGTTGATGAAGTGAAGTCTTATACGGCGATGCGAACTGTGGGGATACAGCGCGATCGCTTCATGCTCAACGGGCATCCTTACTATTTACGGCTAGTTCTAGACCAAGGCTACTGGCCCGACACGCTGATGACTGCCCCCTCTGATGAGGCGTTGCGGCGCGATGTCGAGTTAGTCAAGATGATGGGCTTCAACGGTGTCCGCAAGCACCAGAAGATTGAAGACCCCCGCTTCTTGTATTGGGCGGATGTGCTGGGCTTGATGGTTTGGGAGGAGATGCCAAGCGCCTATCGCTTCACACCCAAGGCGGTAGAACGAATTACGAAAGAGTGGACTGAGGTCATAGAGCGGGATGCTAGCCACCCTTGTATTGTGGTGTGGGTGCCATTTAATGAATCTTGGGGCGTTCCTGACTTGACGGCGACAGAACCTCATCGGCACTGTGTCCAAGCACTCTATCACTTAACCAAAACTCTAGACCCGACTCGTCCGGTAGTCGGCAATGATGGTTGGGAGAGTGCCGCCACCGACATCTTGGCTATCCATGACTACGATAATAAGCCGACTCGGTTGGCAAAACGTTATGGGCCAGAGGTTAAGTTATCAGATCTGTTTGATCGCCAACGTCCGGGAGGGCGGGTTCTTACCCTCGATGGTCATCCCCATAACGGACAGCCGATCATGCTCACTGAGTTTGGTGGCATCGGTTACGCTGCCCGCGAACAACCCGATGCTGAGAAAGCCTGGGGATATGTACGGTCTTGGGATGTCTCAGAGTTGCAAATCCGGTATACCGCACTACTACATGTGGTTAACAAAGTTGAAATATTCAGCGGATTTTGTTACACCCAACTGACGGATACATTCCAGGAAGCCAACGGACTCTTATATGCAGACCGCACGCCGAAGTTTCCCCTAGAGGCGATCGCATATGCAACCCTAGGCAGGGGTGAGCAGGAAGAAGAGGACGCTATGCTCTCAGAAGTTAAAGCTAAATGGTTGTCAGAGGAAAATTTATTCCCAGGAGCTGTTCAAGCCGGATGGGGGTCCGCTGATTCTGTGCCGATCCCCAATTGTGGAGGGCATCCAGGCTCCCAGAATCGGTAAGGAGCCAGTAGCCACAGATTCACACCTGTGTTGGCATCCCTGGTAGAGCGAGTGGGTTGTTTATGCCAGTTATCTATCGTTAGGGACGGCTTTTCATGCTGTCCCCTGTGTGCAAGCCACTGGCACCCTTCCATTGCTCCTTGCTTTCCTCCGAACTTCCTTAGTGGCGAATGACCAAACAGAGCAGGGGGTTAGGTTATGAAATTGAATGCAGAAGTCTCCTCCAAGCTGGAGTTAATTCGGGAAGCCCTAAGTGAATCCGGGGCTGGAGGTGTCCTGCTGCGCGGCACTGATTGGTTTGCTTGGGCAACGGCTGGGGGTTCTAATACGGTACTACTTACCGCTGAAAGCGGGGTAGCAGAAGTGTTGGTAACGGCTCAAGATGCTTGGGTATTGACGGATGAAATCGAGGCACAGCGTTTAAAGGATGAAGAACTTCCGGCGAATTTCCAGCTACAGGTAAGCCCTTGGGCTGAGGGAGAGGTTCGCTCATCTTTCGTGCAAGAAGCGACCAATGGGGGGAAGGTTTTAAGCGATCGCCCCTCCAGTCCTCTAGAAACGCAGTTACCCGCGTCTCTACAACAGCACAAACGGGTAATGATGTCAAGCGAACTAGAGCGATATCGCGAAGTCGGGCGCAAGGCGAGTGAAGCCATGACAGAGGTACTGAAAGCCGCCAAGCCTACCTGGACAGAATATCAGCTTGCGGGGGCAGGTGCAGAGGCGTTGTGGGCACGGGGTATGCATCCGGCGGTGACTTTGGTTGCAGGTGAGAGGCGTTTGCCGCTTTATCGTCATGCTACCGCGACTGGGGAAGCGATCGGACGGCAAGCGATGATGGTATTTTGCGCTAGAGGATATGGTTTGTTTGCAAATCTTACCCGTTTTGTGAGTTTTGGTGCGCTTGGGGATGAACACGCCCAATTGCACCGCCATGTAAGCGAAATTGAAGCCCAAGTGCTGAATTTGTGCCAACCTGGAACATCTCTGGACGCAGTTTATCACGCCTTAAATCAGGCTTATGAACAGCACGGATATCCTCATGCAATCCTTGAACATCACCAGGGAGGAACAACGGGATATTTAGCACGAGAAATTGTGGCAACTCCTACTACTACTGACACTCTGGCAGAAAACATAGCTGTAGCTTGGAATCCCAGTTTAAGGGGAGCCAAGATTGAAGATACTTTTGTCATCCTTAATGATGGAAAGTTAGAAAATCTGACGTTCGATCCAAATTGGCCCAGTGTTGAGGTAGAAGGAAGGCTGCGCCCTATCCCCTTGGAGCTTACATAATTGTTAATGCGATGTACAACGTTCCGGCTGGTTCCCCTTTTAAGAGGGGCTAAAAAGCTAGATTTCTGGCAAAGCTTGAGGCTTGATTTGATAGATGCAGCAGAAAATTGGGTTCCACAATGACAGGAAATTCATCTACTAGACAAATTGTGGCTATTGGGGGTGGAGGCTTATCAACAGAATCTGACAACCTCCTGCTGGAACAATACCTGCTTAAGCTGGCAAATAAGGAAAGCCCAAAAATTTGTTTTGTTCCTACAGCCAGTGGTGATTCTCAAAGCTATATTGATCGATTTGACGCAGCATTTGCACAATTACCGTGTATACCATCTCATTTATTATTATTTAGACTGCATACGGCAGATCTGAGGTCTTTCGTTCTTGAGCAAGACATTATTTATGTAGGAGGAGGAAATACAAAAAACCTGCTTGCTCTTTGGAAAGACTGGGGACTTGACACCATCATCAGGGAAGCCTGGGAACAGGGTGTTATTCTTGCTGGTTGGAGTGCAGGCTCTATTTGTTGGTTTGAAGAGGGTGTAACAGACTCTTTTCCTGGAGAACTGAGGGTATTACGTTGCCTTGGTTTTCTCAAAGGTAGTAACTGTCCCCATTACGACGGAGAACCAGAAAGAAAACCTTCCTATCATCGACTATTAGCGGAAGGACTAATTAGTGAAGGCTATGCCGCAGACGATGGGGTTGCTCTCCATTTCTTGGGAACTCAATTGGAGAAAATTGTGAGTTCTCGTCCCCATGCCAAAGCCTATCGGCTGGAAAAAGTTGGTGAGACAGTCAAAGAAAGTCCGTTAGAGCCAACATACCTAGAACATAACTCGGATATGTCTAAAAAATAGGTAAGGGGAATCATTTACCTAAGAATGATAGAGATGCTGCCGCTACTCTTCAGCACTGCGCCGTTGCTCTAATCCATTCGCTCCAACTGCTTGTAAGGTAGATCTAACTGCGATCGCACAACAACCTAACCATAACCCAATGAGGTTGAAATAAAAGGACCAAATTCATAAGTCTCAGGCAGAGTTACAGGAGCGGCATCCAACATCGATTGTGCATTCAAATGTCTTG
>DATNQT010000415.1:0-6654 GCA_036703885.1 Candidatus Sericytochromatia bacterium | reverse complement strand
CTTTAATGGAGGATGGGTTTATGCTGAATACTTCAGTGTAGGCAGCTTTTAGCTCTTCAGAAAAAAGCGAAGCTTCCTTAATGGTTCCTACTTTTTTCTCTAAACTCCAATTGCCACCGGATACAGCAGAACCTGTTTTTGTTGCTGAACCCGCAACAGCTGCGCCTGTCAGTTCACTCAAGCGGTGGATGAAGGCTTGTCCGCGATCGCCTTTTGCCACCTCACAGCCGTAAATCAACAATTCAGCATCGGGAGCTAGCCAATCTGCCCAGCTTAAAAGTTCGTTGCCATACTGATTCAGGGTTTCCAGACTCAGTTCGCGATTACCGATATAAATTGCACCGGGAGCGCCATGAGAGACAATGTGGACACGGCTAATTCTGTGACGTTGAGCCAATGCCTGAGTAATCTGCTCCACGCCATCCTGTGTCGATTCCAGGACAATCACCTCAATTCCTGGTGCAATTCCAGCGACCAAACTTTGGTAATCTTCCAATCCGGAATCAATAAAGGCAATTCCACTCAAGCATTGCCGAACTTCATCAACATTCTGCTGGTGTAAAGCGACTCTGCAACCCGATTCAGAGATAGCGAATTTATCGTTTCTGCTAGAGCAAAGTGCCGTACCTATTTCCCAGCTGATTCCATCATGTGAATTGTCATTCTGAATAGTCGTGAAAAATTCCATAATTGATAAATGTCTCTAGTTCTTGTGTTTTCTTGAGTTTGGTTAGTTAGTACAGGCAATAGAAACAGCAGAAATGAACGCAAACCTCACTTCGAGGAGAACGCAATGAACACTTAGCGTCATGGCAACGCCAAGAGATGAAATCTCAGACAAGTTGAGATTACGTAGATTTACACCGACCTAATTGGTGCAAAATTTTCAGTTGGTGTTAGGGCAACCATGCCCAATCCCAAAATAATTATCTACAAACCCTTATCAGCTCAGGGAGTAAAGCTATGCCTGTAAAGAAGGCAAAGGGCAGGAGGCAGAAGACAGAAGGAAGCAATATGGTGTGGGCTTTAACCCACCACCAATTGCAAGCCACCAAATCAAAGATGCAAGGTGGGGGACTCAGACTCTTGCTCCCTTTCGGTTGCCAGAAGGTTTCTGCCCTTTGCCCTGCGCCTTCTGCCTTTCTTGTTGAAAAAACAGAGTATTTTCCAAGGTGAATTTCCTTAGAGTGATTGGTTTAAACAACCTTGAAGTTATTTCGTTTTCTCAGTATGTTCAATCAAGTCAATAATGTCGATATATAAAAGTTCGTATGTTTGCGACTATGTTCAAATATTAATCTTTAAAAGAATCAGCGGTGACTTTGCACAATCTTTAACTAGATAGATTGACAAATGATTCTTTGTGTGGATTTAATCAAAAATACACAAAATATTTGCTCAGTCAATATAGAGAAATTCGTATATAAACTCGTCAATATGCACGAAATAGTCAATAAGTCAATATAGAGAATCTCGTGTTTTAGTAAGAGTAAAGTTTGTTATTGAGTAAAAGCGATCGCAGGCAAAATTGATGAAGAATTGTCTCTAGTGCAAGCTGATGTAGTACATACTCTGTAGCAATCCTATTTGAATTACAAATGTCTGGTATTTTTGTACTAAAGTCGTAATTATCCGATACATTAGTATGCACCTAGTTTGTAACTTATTTATGATTCTATATCAAAAACTGTGAGATAAACCTAACATAACTGTTGGCATATTCATCAATTTTTTAGTAGGAACGCAAAGTTTTGCGCTCCCACAAATGTTTTGCGTTTAATGCCATTAAATATTTATGAAGTTAATGTAGATTCATTTGTAGAACCAAAGTCTTTGGGAGAATAGTCTCTACAGTTTTCGCATGATGTTGCACAAGGATGTACTGCACAGCGAATATATCCTGACCTGCTATTGTACTGGCACGATATATCTCCAATGACATAGCCAACTCCTTCGATATAGCAACTGTCTTGCACTGTGGGAAGCTGAGTACTTCGTATTCTTGGAGAAGGTGCAACATTAGCTATTGCTTGCAGTCTTTCCTGCGCCTGCAACTTAGCGCGACGCATTAACCAGACTGAGAGAAAAGGAGGCGTTAAACCAAGGGCAGCAATGAGAAGAATGTCAAACACGATAGTTTCTAGCGCCAAATACATTCAGATGTTAAGGCTATAGCTTCTAGATTACCCTCTCTGACTTAGATTAATCCACTAAAATTAGAATCTTCCTAGGGAGTAGAACGCTGAGATAGAAAGTTTAAGCCTAAGAATAAAGCAGCAATAGTTCCACAGACGCAAAT
This sequence comes from Candidatus Sericytochromatia bacterium, assembly GCA_036703885.1. Lineage (GTDB taxonomy): Bacteria > Cyanobacteriota > Cyanobacteriia > Cyanobacteriales > Coleofasciculaceae > CADCTM01. The sequence goes on along the minus strand of DATNQT010000415.1, from coordinate 4,355 downwards.
TTCCCCGGTAGAGATTCTTGCTAAAACCGCTTCTACTGGTATCAATACAATTTCAACGTCTTCTGTCACATCTAGCTGCTGTGTACCAGCCGGATGAGCATTCTCCGCCAGAAATAAATGAATCTTATTCGTATCTTTGACAGGATTATCATATAAAGTTGCTAGCTGGATCATCTGCTCGGCAACATATCCTGTCTCTTCTTCTAATTCTCGCCTAGCAGCTATCTGGCTAGTTTCTTTCTGTGCGTTAAAAGAACCCGCAGGAAGTTCTAATAGAATTTCATTGACCCCATGTCGGTATTGACGGACAAAGATCACCTCTCGCTGCTGAGTAACTGCAAGGACAAGAACAATATCAGGTCTGACATTGACAAAAAAGTCATCTATGACTTTACCATTCGGTAACTCAACCTCATCTCGCCTGACTTGACACCATTCGTTATCAAATACAAGACGGGAGCTAATGATTTTCCATCGCTGTATAGAACTCATTAGTTAATTGCCTGTGACAAATGACCAATGACCAGTGACCAATAACAAATTCAAAAAAAATGGAGTCAGGAAACTAAAAACCTGACTCAAGCCTACACCAGTTTAACGGGTGAGATGTATTATGTTTTTTCGTGATACATCTACAGGCTGGTCAAGAATCCAATCAAGCCATGTCCGCTGATTACTTCTAAAGCTAGCAGGGAAACCAATCCAATCATTGCTAGACGCCCGTTGAGCGCTTCAGCGTATGGTGTAAAGCCAGTGCGAGGATTTTCTTGCACGTAGACTTTTGGTTCGATCGCAAAGTTGTTCAATTTGCCTTGGTCGTCCACAATAGCTCCATGACTACGCATGAAATTCTCCTTTATGTGTGATTTAGTTATGTAAATTAATGTAACAAACTAGTTAAGTTTTGTAAAGTAGTTGCGGCGAAATCTACAAAAATTATGCGCATAGACGTTGAAACCTTTACTGTACGGAAGCGGTTCCCCTTAACAATTAGTCGTGGCACAACATCACAAACCACTAATATCTGGGTGCGGATAGAGCAGGAGGGTGTTGAGGGATGGGGCGAAGCATCCCCCTTTGCAATCGCCAGTGAGGAGCGACAAAGTACCGAAGTTCTCTTTGAGGCGTTAAATGAAGTGGCACGAATGCTGGAGACATTCAGCCCTTGGGAGAGGCAGAAGATTGAGCGGGCGTTGGCAGAGGCAGAAGTTCCCTCAGCAGTCCGTACATCAATCGATCTGGCACTGTACGACTGGGTTGGTAAGCAGGTACGAATACCGCTATGGCGTCTTTGGGGGTTGAACCGTCGTCGGATCGTACCAACTTCCGTCACGATTGGAATTAATGATGTGGAGGGAGCAAGACAGCGAGTACGCGACTGGCTGCCGCTCACTGGGGGAAGCGTTCTGAAAATTAAACTAGGTTCTCCGGCAGGGATTGCTGCTGATCGCGAAATGCTGCTAGCCATTCGAGAAGAAGCTCCCCAAGCCGAACTTAGTGTCGATGCAAATGGGGGTTGGAGTCTGGATGATGCGGTGAAGATGTGTGACTGGCTGGCTACTCAGGGAGTTAGGCACGTAGAACAGCCCCTTGCTGTAGGAGAAGAAGAAAACTTGTCAACACTGTATAAGCGATCGCCTTTACCGATTTTTGTCGATGAAAGTTGCTTTACTAGTAGCGATATTCCCCGATTAGCAGACCGAGTACATGGCATCAACATCAAACTCATGAAATCGGGAGGCTTAACCGAGGCAATGCGGATGGTGCATACGGCAAGGGCTTGTGGGTTGCAGGTGATGTTCGGTTGCTATTCCGATAGCACCCTGGCAAATACCGCCGCGTCGCATCTCTCGCCGTTAGCTGATTATCTGGATTTAGACAGCCATCTAAACTTAGTAGACGACCCCTTTACAGGCGCTACTTTGCAGAATGGGCGGCTGATACCCAACGATTTACCAGGACTGGGGGTGCAATGCCATGCAGTTAATTAACGATCGCCGACTAGCAATTTTGCTGCATGAAGGAATTCGCAGTCCCAACGGTAAAACTGGGCTGACGCTTTTACGTTATGGTGAAGCGCCAGTTGTAGCAGTCATTGACCAGCAGTGTGCGGGGCAGTCCTTGTCTCAACTAACTGGTATTGCTTGTGATGCCCCAATTGTTGATTCGGTGGCGTCAGCACTGGCTTATCAACCCGATGTCTTAGCAATTGGGATTGCACCCTCTGGAGGTGTCCTACCAGATGCGTGGTGGCAAGAGATTAAGCAGGGAGTTGCGGCTGGATTATCAATAATCAATGGCTTGCATACGCCAATGGCGTCTGACCCAGAGTTACAAAGTCTACTCAAAGAGGGTCAGGTCATTTGGGATATTCGTCAAGAGCCAACGGGATTAAGTGTGGGAAGCGGACAGGCGCGATCGCTTTCTTGTCAGCGCATCCTAACGGTTGGTACGGATATGAGCGTCGGCAAGATGTCGGCGAGTTTGGAATTAAACCGCGCAGCACAACGACGAGGGATACGCTCAAAGTTCCTAGCCACCGGGCAAGCGGGTGTGATGATTGCCGGGGAAGGAATCCCTTTGGATGCCATACGGGTAGACTTTGCTGCTGGTGCTGTAGAGCAGATGGTCATGCGATCGGGGAATAACTACGACTTGCTGATTGTTGAAGGGCAGGGTTCGCTGCTGCATCCAGGTTCAACAGCAACATTACCGTTAATTCGTGGGACTCAGCCGACTGGATTGGTGTTGGTACATCGCGCAGGACAAACTCATATCCGCAATCACGATCATGTGCCGATTCCGCCATTGCCTGAAGTGATACGGCTTTATGAGATGGTTGCCAGTGCTGGAGGGGCTTTTGTACCCGTGCGAGTAAAAGCGATCGCGCTTAATACGGGTCACTTGGATAGGTCGGCAGCTCAAAAAGCGATCGAGCAGGTACGGGAAGAGACGGGGTTACCTTGCACTGATGCTGTCCGTTTTGGGGCTGATTTGCTGGTGGATGCAGTAATGGAAAACGTTGATTGAGAGCCTGAAAAACACTATTGATTTTGCTTACCCTATAGTTAAATGCTCTCAGATTGAACCATGCAAGTTACTGAACAGCGATATTACTCCCCAGAGGAATATTTAGCACTAGAGGAAGCGGCTGACTTCAAAAGTGAATACATTAACGGTGAAATTTTTCCGATGGCAGGTGGCTCTACTAATCGCAACCAGATAGCTGGCAATTTCTATGCAGAGCTAAATTTTGCTTTCAAGAAATTAGACTACCGAGTGTTTATGAGTGACGTGCGTTTATGGATACCCAGCAGACGCATCTACACTTATCCCGATGTAATGGTAGTCGCAGGAGAGCCAGAATATTTTAATGACCGCACGGATATGATTACAAATCCTAAACTAATTGCGGAGGTCTTGTCAGATTCTACTCAAGGATATGACCGAAGTGGAAAGTTTGAGGCATACCGCACGATTTCTACTTTTGAGGAATATTTGCTTTTCGATCCCACGAAAATTTCTGTAGAACAGTATTCTAAAACAGCAAATAAGCGATGGTCGCTGCGCGAATATGATGCGGAAGATGAAACAATTACCCTAAGCTCAGTACAATTTCAAATTCATCTTATTGATGTGTACAACAAGGTGAATTTTGAAGAGGTGGATGTAGAGGGTGAACCTGTAAATGGGCAGTAATTTGCCACAATGAGCAAGACAGTATAAACGCGATCGCCGACATTGCCTCTCAAGTCGATTTTCCTGTAATAGTCGATGATTTAAAGTAAACGCAAGCCGGAGACGAACCAGAAATGAGTCAGCCAAAACGTGTATTAATAGTTGTTACCAGCCACGATCGCATTGACGACACTCACCCGACCGGACTTTGGTTGGAAGAATTCGCTATCCCCTATACAGAGTTTAAATCTAACGGCTTTGACGTAACTGTCGCCAGTCCACAAGGAGGCAAAGCTCCACTCGATCCGCGTAGTGAACCCAAGCCAGAAGAAGCCAGAAACTCGGCAGAAGCACGAGCTGCCTTAGAGGATACCAAGGTTCTCGCCTCCCTCAGTGCCAACGATTTCGATGCAATTTTCCTTCCCGGTGGGCACGGGACGATGTTCGATCTCCCCAACAATGAGGCATTGCAAAAACTCCTCGGTGCTTTTGGTGAGGCAGATAAAGTAATTGCCGCCGTCTGTCATGGACCAGCAGGGTTAATTGGGGTAACTTCGCCAAATGGTACGCCCTTGGTTGCGGGGAAAACCGTGACTGCCTTTACTGATGAGGAAGAGCGTGCCGTTGAACTAGACAAGCTGATGCCCTTTTTGTTAGAAACGAAGCTACGCGAACTG
>DATNQT010000414.1:0-16407 GCA_036703885.1 Candidatus Sericytochromatia bacterium | reverse complement strand
GCACGGATAGTGTTTTCAAACCCCACGACGTTTTGCCACTCACCAGGAACGACATAATCGAGCGATCGCAGCATATAAACGGTCATGCTGCTGCTTGGCAGGTTATCCACCAATTTAGAAATAGATTGACTCACGAATTCAGCTCCTTTTTCCAGTAGATGTTTACATCTCTAGCCTAATTTTTAGAGGGGAGTGTCTTTTACGAAAAGTTACAAAATCAATGTGAACTTGCCAGAGCGATCGCAACAAAGCCCATAGATGGGGTTGGGCGTTGGAAACTTAACCTCTGTTTTGTTCAGCTGCTGTCGGAGCGCAAATTATTTGTCATTACTACCGTTGGTGAATCAATGCTCGGAGTGAAAACCAAGCAACCGCAGCAAGGGGAAGGATAACACTAATACCAATAGCAGCCCCTTTTAATCGTTGTATCGAGAGTAGAGTTAATTTGATACCAAAGACCGTCACTACAGTGTTTGTCCATTCTTCTACTTGATTAGGAGAACTGGTAGGAACCAGAACCATAATCGAAGTAAACAGTGCCATATAGAAAGTTAAAAACGCCGCTCCACCACCAACTAGCGCCAGAGTGAATTTTTTGAGTATCTGAAGAACTTCTTCCATAGCCTAAATACTCGAAATGAATCGGAAATTCGTCACGTCCCCTACGATAGCGAAGATCGCACAAAAGCGATCGCCAAGCGAGTAAAGCGTTCGCCCTTGGTGTCTCCCCTTGGGAGAAGCACAGATTGTACTCTCCTAATTAATTGATGAAATAGTCGTGTAGGCGAGTACCTAATCTTTTACTGGCAACACAAGTAGTGAGGATGACCCAAGTCCTTCTACAAAGCTATGACTTGAACTCAAATCGCTTCAATAGAAAAGCAAGAGTTGCGATGGCAACTCCTGCAATGCTAGTAACAACCGAGGTTTCAACTAACGGCTGCGTTGAATATAACTTTGTACATTGCTAATTGCTCGTGTGGCATAAGGATTGCCAGGACGTAGCTGAAGCGCCCTTCTAAAGTTAATTAAGGCAGTTTGGTAGTCTCTTTGCTCAGTTGCAGCGTACCCAACCAACATATATTGAGTAAATGCATTCTGCTGGCTATTGGAGCTTCCGTTGCTTGAGGTAGGGCGACCCGTGTTGGTTTGACCCGTACCCGTGCCAGTTCTACCGGTACCATTACCCGTTTGACCTGTGCCCGTGCCCGTACCCGTTCCGCCTGAACCCGTTCGACCCGTACCCGTGCCGGTGCCACCATTACCTGTTTGACCCGTACCCGTACCTGTACCTGTGCCGGTGCCACCATTACCTGTTTGACCCGTACCTGTGCCCGTGCCGGTGCCACCATTACCTGTTTGACCCGTACCCGTACCTGTGCCCGTGCCCGTGCCACCATTGCCTGTTTGACCCGCACCCGTACCCGTACCTGTGCCGGTGCCACCATTACCTGTTTGACCCGTACCCGTACCCGTACCTGTGCCGGTTCCACCAGCACCTGTGCCCGTACCCGTTCCACCAGCGCCCGTTCCACCAGTGCCTGACGTACCCTGAGCTAATAATTGTCTACTTCTAGCAGTCGAATCAGCGCTGGAAGTGCGATTATTATTGCCAGATGCATTAAATCTATTAGGGTTGGAATTGTTGAGTGCTAATGCTGGAAAGCTAAGGTAAACACTAGTGCTAGCAATGCTGATTAAGCTAACCAGTTTTTTGATTGAAATTTTCCAAGTATGTGCGCTCATGGCAGTATCCTGATTCTTAGACTGAAAGCCTTATACGCTTTAAAGCCATTTAGTAAAAAATGAACAAATCTTGTTTCTAAGCAAACTTGAACTTGAATAAACTACGTTACTTATAAATCTAAAGGCGTATTTATTCAACTTTCTATTTAGAAGACTAACTGTCTGAGTTTTTCGGCTCGTCTACCTAAAGACTTGTCTAAATGTTAAGTTATTATGTCTAATTGAATATTGAGTTGACTTAATCTATTTTCTGCTTGGCTTTCGCGTATCTAGACTGTGAGTTGCACAAGCAAATAGTGGCAGCAGAGGTTAGGTTTGAGGCTGCCCTTAGCCAAACTGCCTTCAGGTGACGCAACGATAGTAAGACGCACTGACGGCTACTATGCTCAGTTCTTAGTTGGCTACGATTTAATTGTCTACGAAGACTTGAAGATACAAAACATGGCGTTAGCGAAGCGGGGCGCGAATAGCGCACAGAATCATCACTTGGCTAAGTCAATATCTAATGCTTCTTGGTATCAATTTACTCAATGGCTTCAATATTTTGCTAAGGTTCATGGTGTCATAGTCATTGCTGTAATACCACACAATACGATCGTTAATTGTTTGTATTGTGGTGCAAAAGTCAAGAAAACTCTTAGCACCAGAACGCACAGATGTAATAACTGTGGCACGGCGTTAGACCGTGACCACAATGCGGCGAAAAACATCTTGGTAAAGGGATTTAACTTGTTGACCCAATATTTAAACGGTACAGTAGGGCATACCGAATCCGGAGCCAAAAGCTCTTTCATCGCAGGGAGAAACCGACCTCTGGCTCAAGAACGGAGACGAAGAGAGTTCTAAGTCGGCTCGATGAACTGTCAACCAAGTCTTCTTGGCAATCCCCCGCTACAAGAGCGTAGCAATTAGCGGCAGGAGGATGTCAATCAAAGAAAACTCCACTCACCAAAAAGAGCTTTACTGGTACTCTGAAGTTCTGTGAGATGAGTATCAGACTGTCTGCTATAAAGCTCTGAAAGCTTGCGTGTCATTGCTGATGCCCGTTGGGCGATCGCTTCTCCCATATTCAACACTACCATTGAGGATGCGGCATCGCCTTGTTGCAAACGCTGGCGCAATACTTCAAAAGGCATTACCAACGCTCTTACCTGTGTCAGCGTTTTTACATTGGCAGAATTGGGTTCGCCGCTGAAAAAGCTAATTTCTCCTAGTACTGTCGGTGCGCTGATGTTAGCCAATTCCTTTTCCCCAGTAGGTGTATTGAGGAATACACAAACTTCTCCTTCTAAGATAAAGAAAATCTTCTTCCCTTGTGAGTTTTGTTGCACAATGTGTTTACCAGGAGGAATAATTACCCGTTGACAAGCCCCAACGAAGTTGTAAAGCTGAGTTTGATCGAGATATTGAAAGCTTTGAAAGTGTTTGTAGTCCATGCACATATCCCTGCGTTTGTGTAGGCTCTAGGCAGAAGCCTATTGAAAGTTACCCTACACCGCTACAGCCACTCGACTCAACTCCAATAGCGTTACTTCCCAAACTAAACGAGGCTGGGCATAGCTACGAAGGTATTTTCGAGCTTGCTCCAACTGTTTGATAACCTTCGGGGATGAGAGCGATCGCCAGTAACTGTGCTGTAAGTAATCCAGCAACCACAGTTGAGCTTCCGTATCCAGAGTTTTATCAATTTCCTTGGCAAGTTCCAAAGCCTTGCGGAGTGTCTTAGGTGGTTTGCCCAGTTGACTAAGCAAATCAGGAGGTATGGCTTGGAGTTGCTCAAAGGCAGCGATTGCTGCTCCCGGACTCCCCTGTGCGATCGCTAATATCGATGATGCCTTAAGAATCTCTTCATGACCCGTCTGCCGCAGTACAGATTCCATGTTTTCTTGCGTCAGTCGGTAAAATGGAATTCGCTGACAGCGAGAAACCAGCGTCGGCAACAACGACTCAACGCTAGGTGCCATCAAAATTAACGTTGCTTGTCCTGGTTCTTCTAGTGTCTTCAGTAAGCCATTCGCTGCTGACTCTGCCATTGTTTCTGCTTGCTCCAGTACCACCACTTTTCGCGATGCCTCTAGAGATGAACGGCTGAGAAACTGACCAATTTGCCGAATTTGTTCTAGACGAATTTGAGGCGGAGCCTTGCGACTTAGACCTTTTTCGGCAGCTTCAGTAGCCGATAATAGTATGCCGTTGTGGAGGTAAGTCGGCTCAACCCATAGTAAATCCGGATGGTTACCCTGTTGCAGGCGTCTTTGTACGGAGGAGTGCTTTTCAGGAGGGATATCTGTACAGAATAACCATTCGATAAACATTCGTGCCGCCAGACTCCGCCCCACACCAGGGGAACCTGCAAAAAGATAGGCGGGGGCAATTCGCTTCAAGGCGATCGCACCTTTCAATAAAGCGATCGCTTGGTCTTGCCCAAGCAGGGTTGGATGAGTGTCTAGAACCATCTGTTGAACCACTGACGCAAAATCTCCTGAATCGCTAGATGCACCTCTTCCTCACTTTTACTGGCATCAATCCTAACAATCCGCTGAGGACAGGATGCGGCTAATGCGGCAAATCCCTGCTGCACTCGTTTGTGAAATTCTAAGTCAGCTTGCTCGATGCGGTCAGCCGTTCCCCTCTGGCGGGCGCGATTTAACCCCAATTCGACATCAACATCTAACCACAGCGTTAGGTTACTTTCCAGTCCGTCAGTAGCAATTTGATTGAGCTGCTGTATCAACTTCAAATCAAGCCCTCGTCCATAACCTTGATAAGCAATCGTGGAATCTGTATAGCGATCGCATAAAATAATTGCGTCTTTTTCCAGTTGCCTCTTGAGAAATTCCTCAACGTGCTGGGCGCGATCGGCAGCATATAGTAAAAGTTCTGCTCTGTCTTGAATCGGTGAAGAGTCTGCCTCCAGTAACAGTTTGCGTAAGCCTAAACCTAAGGATGTACCCCCAGGTTCTCTAGTGACTACCACTGATATTTCTTGTGCGATCGCACCGAATTCTGACCCGATCCCACTCGTCTGAAGCCATTCCGAGCAACGCCGCAGCTGAGTAGTTTTACCGCTGCCTTCAACTCCCTCAAACACAATCAGCTTACCGGACATTCCTCAATCCTCACTTTCATTTCCGGTTCTCACTCCCCTTGATTGCTAATGATGACAGCCTTGCCTCAAGATTCCATTTAACCCAATTAGCTTTATAAGATACAGTTTTCTGCTAACCTTTATCCGGATGAGTCAGTAAGATGCTGGTAGCTGATAACAGTTCCGTATCGGTTTGTCTGCTGACACTCCTACCATGACCCTTAGCTGAGGTTGGATATGATAGGAGGGTCTGTCTTGTAAATAGTGCTGTTAGCTCAAGGGGGCGTAGCCCCTGCTGAGTGCTGAGTGCTGAGTAGAAGAGAGATTTTCATCGCAACATTCGTGAGCATTGGCTCATGATGTCTAACTTCTGACACCCAGGGTTATATAATATGGCTCGTTATACTTGTTCTTTTACTGTTGCCGTTTCTCTTGATCGTCTTCAACAATCGCTGATTGAGGTCTTGCAATCCTGCAATTTTGATATTATCTACGACACTGGGGACTACCTGATGGCACGGGAAATTCCCGGTCGCATTGCCTTCGCCAAACTTGTGACGGTGGAAGTCTTAATCGACAAATCAACCGCCACCGCTCAAGAAGTACGAATGAATTTCGTTATCAAAAACGAAGAATTACCCCTCCAAGTTGACAACCATTGCCGCCAAATGTTTGATATGGTGCACGAGGCAGTCGCTGAAAATCGCCACTGGCAACTTGTGGAAAGCGTTGCTGGATAATTTCCAGATTGCCCTTGAATCCTATTCAAGGGACATTTGAGTTCCAAAAGCTTTATTCGTCTGGGTCGCCAATCATCATGCCAGGGCTTATCAAGGTAATGTCAAACTCATCTAGTGGCCCAGTTGCACCGGGTTCTCGCTTCAGCAGATAGTATTTTGCCGACACCTGCGGGCCAAACACCACCTCGTCTTCATCTTGGAGATCGTGAGCTTGAAGTTTTTTCCCATTAATTAATAGTCCATTGGCACTGGGTTTGCCTTTCAGGTTGCCATCGACAATCCGATAATACGGACTGCCATCTTCACGATGCCGCCGCACTAGAGTGGCGTGCCGACGAGAGACAAACTGTGAAAATAAACGTATATCACACTTTGGGTCTCTGCCGATAGAATATACAGGCTCCTCTAAGGGAAATTCTTTACGTCCCCTATCGTCTTCAATAATCAATAAATGGTTTTGATGTTGTTGTGCAGCCATCGAAGAATCGTGATAAACAGAACAGTGCAGTTAGGTCAAGGAAACGCTCTTATTTACTCACATTGGCACACTTTTCAACCAGCTTTCTTTGACTTTATGAAAAGTACCCTGATTGCCGACCCTCAATCGGGTGTCCCCTCAACCAATAATCATACGCATTTGTGGAACCGAGCGAACAAACCCTATGGAACAGATTCCTTAAATCAGAAGAGGAGCAAGGATATTGAGTTACCCTGACTCGTACCTGGTTAAGAGAGAATGTTTCACGATCTATTCTGGCATATTGATTCAACGCTCAGTCAGGTCTATGGGCTAACCTTTAAATGCCCGACGAAGCAGAAGTGAGTTAGTAACAACACTAACCGAACTGCAAGCCATCAGCGCTCCAGCAGCAGCAGGATTGAGGATAATGTCAAAGGCTGGGAGAAGCATACCTGCGGCAGCGGGAATTCCGACGGTATTGTAGCTAAACGCCCAAAAGAGATTTTGACGAATTTTATTGAAGGTAGCGCGTGAAAGCTCAATCGATTCAACAACATCCATTAATCGCCCACGCATTAAAATAATGCCTGCCGTTTCCACCGCCACATCGGTTCCCCCCTGTAGGGAGATGCCAACATCGGCTTGGGCTAAAGCTGGGCTATCATTAATGCCATCTCCTACCATTGCCACTCGTCGTCCTTGAGCTTGCAATTGAGCGATCGCTTCTGCCTTGCCATCGGGACGAACCCCGGCAATAACATGATCTGGCTCAATAGAGAGCTGTTGAGCTACCACAGCAGCAGCGGCAGGCTGATCCCCAGTTAGCAGCATCACCCGAAGTCCCATATCTTTCAATCGTTTGACGGTTTCACTCGCATCGGGTCTGAGGACATCACTCACAGCAATTACCCCGATCAGAACCCCTTGAGCTGCCACATAAACGACAGTTTTTCCAGCCTCTGCCAATGCCTGAACCTGACGTTGAGCCATATCGCTGATTGTCACGCTTTGCTGATTCAACCAGTCTGCATTACCTAGTAATACCCGCCGATTTTCAACCAATGCTGATATTCCCAGTCCCGGTTCTGTGTGAAAATCTTGAGCCTCCAAAATCGGTAGCTGCTGCTGTTGGGCGGCGGTAATAATTGCCTCAGCTAGGGGATGGGACGTGCCACTTTCTACAGTAGCGGCTAGTTGAATTAGGGAGTTTTGAGTAGATTGTGGACTATCAAAGTTACCTGATTCGGAAATAGGCAGGCAATCGCTAAGAGTGGGTTGACCACTAGTAAGCGTACCCGTCTTGTCAAACACCACCGTATCCAACTGATGGACACGTTCTAAGATGTCTCCGCCTTTGATTAATAAGCCACGTTCAGCACCAATACTCGTGCCAACAAGGATAGCAGTTGGGGTAGCCAAACCAAGGGCACAGGGGCAGGCAATCACTAAAACTGCGATCGCTAATTTTAAGCTCAAGAGCAAGGGAGAAGTTGCTGTCGGCATCGCCATCATCATGTGGCTTTCTGCATGAGCCATTGGTAACAAGACATCAGGCCAGATTTTTGTTCCAGCAAAATACCAAAATAGGAACGTCAAAAATGCGATCGCCAAAACACCATAAGTAAAGTATCCCGCCACCGTATCCGCAAGCTGTTGTATCGGTGCTTTACGAGTTTGGGCTTCTTCAACCAGTGCCACGATTTTCGCCAGTGTTGTCTCAGAGACGGTGCGAGTTGCCTTCAGCGTCATGACTCCCGACTGATTCAAAGTCCCGGCTGTAACAGGCTCTCCAGGTTGCTTCAATACTGGCATCGGTTCTCCCGTCAGCATCGACTCATCCACCAACGACTGACCAGAAACCACCTCGCCATCAATGGGCACTTTTTCCCCAGGCAAGACTCGCAACCACTCACCCACACGGACTTGCTCAACTGGAATCTCGATTCCTGATTGTTCAACGACTGAAGAGGCTGCCGATTTTCCAATCAAACGCGCTACCTGTGGCTGTAGTGCCAATAAAGACTCAAATGCGGCTGAGGCGCGACGCCGCGCCCGTTGCTCTAAGGTACGACCCAAAAGGATAAAACCTAACAACATCACGGGTTCGTCAAAGAAGCACTCCCAACCTAGTTGAGGAAAGACTAACGCCATAAAGCTAGTGGTGTAGGCTGTCAGCGTCCCCAGTCCTACCAATGTATTCATATTGGGAGCTTGATGCCACAATCCGCGCCAACCGTCTACAAAAATTGCACGTCCTGGCCCCAGTAACGCTAGTGTCGCCAGCCCCCAGTGGAACCAGATATTGCTCAACATCGGTATCATCGGTGCGCCAATCCAATGACCGATATGCCCTACTGTCGATAGAAAGATCAGGACGGCAGCAATGATTAACCTCTGGACTTGCTCGCTTGCTTCTTTTTCGCGTCGCTGGGCTGGCGTCAGAGTATCTTGTACAGGCATCTTCCCGGCTTGGGAAGAACGGGGTTGAGAAGGAAACCCCGTTGAGGTTAATTGTTCAGCTAGTACGGATGGGTCAACTCTACCGACTTCGCACTCGACAACCGCCACCTCAGTTACCAAATTAACGCGGGCAGCAACAACGCCTGGATGTTGACCCAGTTGCCGTTCCACAACACTGATGCAGCCCGCACATTTCATACCAGCGACATCTAGGGTAATGGTCTCTACCGATGTTGCTGTAGCTACTACCGTCTCCGGAGAAAGTTGCATAGATCGAAGATTGGGACTTAGTGCGACATTTCAAAGACGCCCTTAAAGACATCTCTCCTTAGAGGGTAAGCGAAATAACCCTCACCTGACCCAAGCGAGCGTTTTTTTCTATGTCAGCAATCTTCTTGGTGTTCTCTTCGCGAAGCCTAGGCTACCTTCTGTTAAGAACTAGTGTGCCAGCAATGATATCGTGAAGGGCTTGTTTTCTCTCTGTAAAGGCTGCCATGATGTAGCCGATCAATAAAATCAGGGAGGAAATAATTTTGCTAAAGTATCTTATTGTCGCCTTAATAAAATCGATACGTTTACCTTCTAAATCAGTTACGACAATTCCCATCGCCTGTTTGCCAAGGGTCGCCTGTTTGTCGGAACTTTCCTGGTACGCATAGTAAAGCCAAGCAATCAAAATTCCCGCAAGACTACCTATCTGCGAACCCGCGCGGCCTAAGATTAGACCAAGGACAAAGCTGACGAGGATATTGATGATGCTTAAAATAATTCCATCAAGTAAGGCGGCTAAAAACCTTTTCCCAAAGCTTGCATACTGTGTCATTTACCTAGTGCCCCAATGATTAATTTTTTAACTTCTGTCTGTAACCCTAGATTTCCGTAAAGTACAAACCCCAAAAGAAGTGTCCTCATACTCATAAACGAGGTATAGCACACCCGTCCAAAGTATGAGAACTGCTTGCAATTTATTGTGATTAATTGGAGCCGCTACCCAAGACAAAAAGGCTTAGGAGAGTCCCTGCGTTCCAAAGACTATGAAGGAGAATGGAAGATAGGAGATTGCGCGATCGCGAATAAACAAACCCCAAAACCACTCCCAAGGTTGCAAGCGGTAAGACTTCCGAAAGGCTGAGGTGAGCGATCGCAAATAGCAAACTACTAGCAAGAATTGCCCCCCAAACAGGCAGATAACGAGTCAGCGACGGCAGCAAAAACCCTCGGAACATAATTTCTTCAAACACGGGTGCGGCTACCGAGGCTGTTAGAAAAAATATCAATAGTGCTGTGCTGTCCCGGCCCTCTAAAGCTAAAGGCAAAATTGGGTTACTGCCGCCCTGTCCTTGCCATAGCTGTTGGTTAATAAGCGATACCACAATCACCAAAGGCAGTGCTACTAAATAACCTCCAAACCCCCAGAGAATCCAGTTGCTTCGGAATTTAAAGCGAAACCAATCTTCAGGTACTGGTAAAAAGGGTTTAACGGAAAAGTACAACACTAACAAGCCACCACCTGCCATCAACAGATAGCTGACTAGGACATAAAACGCCTTCATCCTGACAGTGAATCCACTGGTGTCTAGACCTAATAGACCGAATAAAACCGGCAGGAGGAATTGACCGATGAAGAAAAAGCCGAGGATGAATACCTGCCAAACAATTTCCCAATCCCAAGGAGTTTCCCAAGGGACATCACCATTGGTCGCTAAAAGCGATCGCTTGCCTTGAAACAATCGTTGACCTACTAAAAACACTAGGAGAGTCACACCTAATAGACCTCCAAACCCCGGAATCCCTCCAATCACCGCTAACTTGAAAATGGCTTGTTCGGCAATCTCCTGCTCATTAGCTTGAAGTGCAAGTAAGGCATCCTGACGCTGCTGTAATTGATAGAGTTGGCTCAACGCCCGATAGCGGAACCAACTATCTAAGTTTTTTTGAATTTGTGGTTCAGCATCCGGTAGCAGGCGGGGAGGCTGACTCCAAAGACCAATTAATACCTGTGCCGTCTGCGCTAAAGGCTCTTCTGGTTCAGACTCACCGAAAGATTGGGATATCCCTGGTTCTTGCGTCTGTGGGGATTGATTAACAAGCTGATTCCAGGTTTTAATTGCCGCGTCTGTTTCTTTTTGTTGAACTTGGAGAACTCCGAAGCGCAAATCTAGCTCATCAATCAGTTGGTCTACCTGAGAATACGACCGTTGCAACTGCTGCCGTTGTGCCTCAGTGGCGGGGGAATTGGCAATTGGAGAGAGTTGCAGGGGTGCTTTAGCAACATCGGCAGACATCGCTACTTTGTTAGTAGAGAGTTCTTTGAGTTGTGCTGCGATTTTCTCCTGAGTAGTTTGAGCCGTTTGCCGTGCCTCTTTATACTGTTTTTGGGCAGCTTTGAAGGGTTCAGCGCCAATCAAAGCATTCCGTGCCCCGGTTAAATCTGGCGTGGAGTCCTGAGGCGTCGCTGACTCGGTACTGTTGCCCTGCCACTCGGCGGCATGGAGTAGTAGATTGGTCTGATAAAGTTCCAAGCGACTTTGAATCTGAGGCTGATCCCAGCTTTCTACTAACGAAAAGCTGACTTTGGCGATCGTAAGAATCGTCAGCAGAACCAAAATCAACCGCTTAATGGTCATTGACTCCCCCAAAAACTATCAATTTTTGCTCCTCACACAAAGAGCTTTTTCAAGCTAGCTGAAATTATCGCATTGTCACATCTATTAAATTGAGCAGAGTTGAGGCAGGTGTCCGGTTGCCAGTAAAATAACCCTGGTATTGGGAGCAATAGTTAACTAGAAAACACTCCTGAGCAGCCTTTATGTGAAACTGAGAACTGGTCATTCACTTGGTAACGGAGGATTTCGAGATTGGCTACTCGCGTCATTATCGTGCGTCACGGTCAAAGCAGCTACAACGCTCTAAAAATGATTCAAGGGCGTTGTAATGAATCAGTTTTGACGGAAAAAGGTAGTGTTGATGCTCAAAAAGTCGGCGCGGCTCTTAGTAGCCTTAGCTTTGATGCCGTCTACAGCTCTCCCCTACAGCGGGCGAAGCAAACCGCAGAAATTATCTTATCCTATTTGCAAGGCTCTCCAGAGTTACGGGCGGTAGAAAAGCTGATGGAGATTGACTTGCCTCTGTGGGAGAAGCAGCCTAAGTCAGAAGTAAAGGAAAAATTCTCGGAAGACTACCGTTGTTGGAAAGAGCGTCCCCATGAGTTTTGCATGGTTCTCCCAACATCAGTGGGATCAAGGGAACACTTTCCGGTACTAGCACTTTACGAACAAGCGCAGCAATTCTGGCAAGAAATATTGCCCCGCCATCAGGGAGGCACAATTTTAATCGTGGCGCATAATGGCATCAATCGCTGCCTGATTACTAGTGCCCTCGGTATTTCCCCATCCCGCTATCATTCTATCCAGCAATCCAATTGTGGGATTAATGTACTTAATTTTGCTGGGGGTTGGGGCGAACCTGTGCAATTAGAGTCACTTAATCAGATTTCCCACTTAGGTAATGCGTTGCCAACACCGCGAGAAGAGCAAGGGTTGCGTCTATTGCTGGTGCGCCACGGTGAAACGGAGTGGAATCGCGCCTCCCGCTTTCAGGGGGGAATTGATGTGCCGTTGAATGATAACGGACGCAGGCAAGCACAGCAGGCGGCGGATTTTTTGAAGGATGTACCGATTGATTTTGCCGTTAGTAGCACAATGCTGCGTCCCAAGGAAACGGCGGAAATTATTCTCAAGTCTCATCCCAATGTATCGCTAGAACTACAAGACGCTCTTAAGGAAATCAGTCACGGGCTTTGGGAAGGAAAATTAGAGTCAGAGATTAAACAGCTATACCCGGATTTGCTCCATCAGTGGCAAATTGCTCCAGAAACGGTACAGATGCCAGAGGGAGAAAATTTACAGCAGGTATGGGATAGGGCTATTGAGTGTTGGGATGCGATCATCGCATCAGTAGCGGTGTCTCCTACGCAACTCAAAACTGGTCTAATTGTCGCTCACGATGCCATCAATAAGGTAATTCTTTGCCACATTTTGGGTCTAAGTCCTGAATCGTTTTGGACTATTAAACAAGGCAACGGGGCTGTCAGTGTGATTGACTACCCTCAAGGTTTAGAAAAAGCACCCATATTACAAGCGATGAACATCACTACACATCTATCTGGGAGTGTCCTTGATAAGACGGCGGCGGGTGCTTTGTAATCAGATTACATGGGAGAGAAACGCGAGCGCTCACATTACACGGTGCAAGACTTCAAGAAAACGCGATGGATAATAATGCCTCTGGCGTTATCCTTCTAACTAGTAATGGTTATGTTGCCTTTACCTCATCAACGAGCGATCGCAAAGCTGAAGCGACAGCCTCTCACATTAATACAGCAGATTGCAGGTTTATGAAGTACAGTAACAGCACTTGGAAAATCAGTATTCGTTAATGCACAGGATTGAATGTACTCTATTTACTTGCAATCTGCTGTAGCTTTGTTCAACAAGCTGAAGCGGACTCACTGACGATTCATCAAGATGAACGGGGGCTTTATTTTCCAATGGGAGGTCTCATTATCGTCGTTGGTCTATTCACGTTCATGTTTTCTAGAACTTCGCAACTACAGGTTTAATTGCTACATGGGATGCTTTTGCTAAATCAGAAAAACGGACTGTACTCTTTAAGCCACGAACTAGATTGTCACTCAAATGCATTTGGGCATTTAAGAGATTCGTCACAGTTACGAGGACTGCCTGAGCAACTGCGACAAAGAATGCTAGAAGACGGCTACTTATATCTACCAGCCTTCTTCAATCCTCAAGCCGTTTGGCAAGCCCGGTTAGAAATTGCCGAAAGTTTAGCGGATGAGGGTTCTTTAGCATCAGGTTATCCTCTTATTGATTGCGTTGTTAAACCCGGACTACGAATGAGTTTCCGGCCCGATTTAGCCCTGAAAAGCCCTACCCTAAAACAGCTACTTTATTCAGCCACGTTGATAGAATTTTTTCAGGTTTTTCTCGCAGGAGATGTTCGGCATTACGACTATACCTGGCTGCGTGCCGTTGCCCCCGGACTAGGAACTTACCCCCATTGCGATATTGTCTACATGGGGCGGGGCACTCCCGACGTTTACACAGTATGGACTCCGCTAGGAGATGTTTCTTGGGAAATGGGAGGATTGATGATTTTAGAAAACTCCCATCGCTTGAGAAACATTAAAACGCGCTACGGACAGATGGATGTAGATAGTTATTGCGAAAACCGTAACAATGCCCAATTGTATGCATCGGGTCAAAAATGGTGGGATGGGGCACTATCTAAAAATCCAGTCTCGTTGCGTCAAAGATATGGAGGACGTTGGCTTTCTGCCGAATTCAAAGCTGGAGATGTCCTAATTTTTGGTATGTTTACCGTCCATGCCAGTTTGGATAACCACTCGCGTTCGATTCGGCTATCCTCCGACAGTCGCTATCAACTAGCATCAGAATCTGTAGATGACCGATGGGTAGGGAGGCATCCCATCGGTCACTCAAAAGCTGGTAAACGAGGCAGACTTTGTTAACGTGACCCAGTGTCACGCTATTTGCAATTCCCATAGAGCAAATCTATTTTAGGCCGAATGGCACTGATTTAAGCGAAGATTGGTCGCTTGTTAGAAAAACCCAGCTTCGGGGGTTTCCCCCCAAACAAGAACTGTGCAAGGGTTGGTTGATATAGGAGTCACCAAGGCAATTAGGACAAAGCCTGATACTGAAACCAACCCGTCAATCTTTCCCCTTCTGCCCGGTCACTGAGCTTGTCGAAGTGCTGCCCTCTGGCTTCTGCCTTTTGCTATATATAGGGACGACGCTCTTCAGCAAGATGAAAGTTATCACTTTAATTGCATTAGGAGGCGGTGCGTTTTGAAAATTAACCAGTTCAGTCGGCGTCAACTTCTCTTAAAAAGCTGTGCCATCTCGACAACTCTATGGTTGGCAGCTTGCAATAAAGCTCCCACCTCTACAAAAGATCCAACGAACTCTACTTCTGGAGATAAGTTCTTGTCCTTACAATCTATCAATGTTCCCCCAACCAACGGTCAAGCACCAACTGGATTAGTTGTTTGCTTACATGGCTTTGGTAGCAATTCCAAAGATTTAGCACCGTTCGCACCCGTGCTGAACCTACCTACATCCCAGTTCCTGTTCCCCGATGCCCCTTACCCGCATCCTCGGATACCTGGAGGTAGGATGTGGTACAACTTGGAAAGCCAAGACTATCAAGGTTTAACGACAAGTCGGCAGCAACTAATAGATTGGCTGAAGTCTCTAGAGAGCAGCACGGGCATTCCCTTATCGCGCACTGTTTTGAGTGGATTTTCCCAAGGCGGGGCGATGACCCTAGATGTAGGCTTAACCTTGCCGTTCGCTGGTTTGGTATCTCTAAGCGGCTATATGCACTCTAAACCCCAGCCCATTCCTGGAAAATCTTTGCCACCTGTTTTAATTGTGCATGGCAGACAAGACCAAGTTGTATCTCTAGGTGCCGCTCAACGTGCTAGGGATAGCTTGACCGCTTTGGGAGTAGCAGTGAAGTATCAAGAATTTGATATGGGGCACATAATCATCCCAGAAGTTTTGGCTGTGATGCACAGTTTTATCTTGGATGTCATGAAATAGTTACTGTTCTCTTCAAAGCCCCCCTAATTCGTTCTATGTCCATCGGCTTAATACCTTGACAGCGTTCGAGGTAGATTTGAGCGACTCTTTTAAGAAAGAGCATTTTTGATATGACTAGCTGTTGCACTCAGTGATCATCTACCAGTAGTCCTGAACTCATATGAATTTTCCCAAACTCTGAATAAATTTCTAAAATAATCCAAAAAAAAATGATACTAAGTTGCCTTGACCAAAGGAGATTTTGTCACCTGCCTTTAATCGGTAACGCTGTCCTATCGCCAATCGCTTCTGATTGAGATATGTACCCTTGGCACTTCTCATGTCTTCAATGAAGTAGATGTTTCCCTCTCTCCGAATCTTCGCCTGAAGGCGAGAAACCATATCCGAATTTGGAAAATCTGATAAATCAACATCTAGGGGAATTCGCCCATTCACTTTACCAATGTGGATGACAAGGAGATTTCTCGGTAACTCAATAGATGTGTGCGTTTGTGTATGACGTAACTTGATCGCATTTTGGGTCACAAACTGGATTGCTTGCATAGCGGTAGTAGCGGAGTCCCTGATTTCAATCTGTATATTATTAGACTAAACTAAAGTTTTTTTAGAAGTTTATTTTAAGCATCAAGTTTCAATAAAGATTTGGTAAAATATCGCACAAATTATGTAAAAACGCACGACTTAACATACCGATGTTTATGGTTATGTTTTCACTAAGTTTGATTAATGTATAAGTTCAAAATATACAATTTATATTTCGCGTTGCACGGACGCTATGCTGCTCGTATAGAGTTTGAAAAAATAGTAGAAATTCCACTATTTTGATGCCGTTAGTGTGGTTAGCAAACTTACAATATAAAATGAAATAGTTAGAAGCTTTACAGCAACTTCATGAATTCTTTAAAGAGTTTTCAGTAAGTTTGTAAATTAGAGGAGTTGCCTGGTGTACTCAAATGTAAAGATGTCTAAGTGAAACTGTAGGCATATTAGTTGAGGAGTGGTTAAACTATTATAAATACACATTCTTGTTCAGACTTGAATAATCCAGTCCCAGACCTAGCGTGGAGTCAGCAAAAGGCGCTTTTGCAAGGGGAGGTTTTGGTTGAAACGCGAGCGCACTCAGCTTGGGGTGGTGCTGTTACTGCACAAATGTACTTACCAATAGCGCGATCGCACGCTTGGCAACAACTAACCGATTACCCCCGCTGGGTAGAATACTTCCCCGATGTCACCAAGAGCGAAGTCTTGCAGCGAGGCGAGGTAAAA
>DATNQT010000413.1:0-14316 GCA_036703885.1 Candidatus Sericytochromatia bacterium | reverse complement strand
ACCAAGGAACCGTGCATTGCACTGAACAGGGCACCACCGAAGACACCGGCTACACCTAACTGGTGGAAGGGGTGCATCAGGATGTTGTGTTCGGCTTGGAAGACGAACATGAAGTTGAATGTTCCAGAGATACCGAGAGGCATGCCATCAGAGAAGGAACCTTGTCCGATGGGGTAGATGAGGAACACGGCGGTAGCGGCCGCAACAGGAGCGCTGTAAGCTACAGCAATCCAAGGACGCATCCCTAAGCGGTAGGAAAGTTCCCACTCACGGCCCATGTAGCAGAAGACGCCAATGAGGAAGTGGAAAATCACCAACTGGTAAGGACCACCGTTGTAGAGCCACTCATCTAAGGAAGCAGCTTCCCAGATGGGGTAGAAGTGCAAGCCAATGGCGTTAGAAGAAGGAACAACAGCACCGGAGATGATGTTGTTGCCGTACATCAGGCTTCCAGCAACAGGCTCACGGATACCATCGATGTCCACGGGAGGAGCAGCGATGAAGGCGATGATGAAGCAGGTGGTGGCGGTTAAGAGGGTGGGAATCATCAGGACGCCGAACCAGCCTACATAGAGGCGGTTGTCGGTGCTGGTTACCCAAGAGCAGAAGCGTTCCCACAGGGAAGCGCTTGAGCTTCTTTGTAGTGTGGTTGTCATTGTTGGAATGATTGCGATGAATTGGATTTTAATGATTTAGAGCAAATTACCTTTGCCTTGCTATTAACAATATTTACATTTGTTTACAAAAGCAAGGGTTTGTCATTCAGTTATTTAAATATCTATCATCAGATTTACTTATAGGCTTAAATTATTGAATTAGTGAGGCCTGGTAAAACCCGCCTAACGCCTAAGTGGGATGAACCCAGATGCGATCGCGACTCTGCTCGAAAACTTGAGTTCCGCACGCGAGAGCTGACATCCTCCCAGCACTGGCTTTCTTAGAGACAGTATTGTCTGTGATTTCAATCCGGTGTCATCCAAATCTATGTCACCCAATTCATTCAATTGGGTCACTGGTTTATTGTGCTTGGCTCAGGTTAGTTGCTGATAAGTTTCACACTCTTTTAGTTTTTTTATCACTCAAATAGAATAAAAAAAATCGCACTATTGAATCTGTAAGTTCAAACAAGAACTCCTTTTTAAACCTAAAAACAATATTCACAAAAGCCTGAGGTCTGAACCCTACGACACAATCTGGTTCTGTTGAACCTATCCGAAGATAGATTTTTGGTCAACATCCCTGAAGATTTCTCAATTTACGGCTTCTTGCACTTGACCAACGGAAAATTTTGGTAAACATAGCCAGATGGAGGAAAATTTGTTGCTACGCTGTAGCTCTCTGTATTGAAACCCTAGCTTCAAGGTGATCGCTTCCGGGTGCATCCCAAATTTGCAAGAACATATTTTAAGCAAGTCTGTAACGCTCATCCGACGCTGACCTCAGGGAATACATTTGCACGCATCGGGATGCACCCTCGCTTCCTCCCTTCAGGCAAGCTGAGCGATTATCTTCAACTAACAAAAATTACGGTTTAATAGCGATGATAGCGAACGCACCTTCAAAAACCACCTGTGTTGATTACAGTCTGACTTCTACCCAAAACGGGTGGAAGCTAACCGCCTGGGAGCCAGCGGCAGTTACTTTTCAAAGGCGTCGTCCATTCCTATGGAAGTTTGAAGTGGAATTGCGAACTCTGGGAGAAGCCCACACAACACTAAGAATAATTCTGGGAGAAGAGGGTTAATCAACAGCAGGAATTTTGCTAACAATCGTTAACTATAAACAAGTTTAACCAAGAAAATGTCTGCTTATTGAAGCTCTACGGAGTTACAGCAGTTTGCAAGTAAGTGAAGTAAAGGTGTAGATGCAAAGTGCTTTTTCCCTGGGGATAGCTTGTACTCTATCTACCTGCAAACTGCTGTATCAGGATTTGAGCCGTTTCCAGAAGTGCTAACCCACTTTCTTTTTTTGCAAAGTTAGCCAAGCGCGTATGTTTCGGGTCGGTTGCTACTCACCGCCCATATTCAGGTCTCTAGTTTTCTGCGGCGTTTGAGGGTTCTAATCAGCTCTCGTAATACATCTGTGCGAGAGCGATTAGAACTCTTGCAGTAATCATCTAGTAATTGAAGTTCTTCCTGGGATGGCTGAAATACCACTGTAGGTTGGTTTTTTCTCGGCATCAGTCTATACTTTGTTTATACTAAAATAGTATAATCTTAATAGAAAAGCCTCCTGAACAGAAGCGGTTATTCAAGGTGCTAAAAGAGCGCAGCTGGGTGAATAATTCTTAACCTGCACTCCAGGATACTGAAATATTTAAAGCAGGGATCTACTGAGGTTAACAATCAAATCATCCTTGACACTGACGGCTACAAATGGTTTGAATTTGGTGGAAAGGGCTGAATTGAGGGAATTAACAGGTGCATCAGGTTTCTAAGATGAAACTATAAGGTTAATGATATGGATGCTGACGAACTTCTGAAGCGATACGCAGTAGGGGAAAGAGATTTTAGCGGAACAGACTTGAGTAAAGCCAACTTGAGTGAGGTAAACCTCAAGAGAGTCAGTTTATGGCGAGCCAATCTCAGTGGGGCAAACCTGACGGGTACTAACCTCAGTGGGGCAGATCTATTGGGAGCCAACCTGAGTGAGGCGAACTTAAGTAGTGCCGTCCTGTGTGGAGCGAATTTGAGTGAGGCAAACTTGAGTAGTGCCGTTCTGCATGAAGCAAACCTTCAAACTACACTCTACAACGAAGCAACTCAGTTTCCCCAAAATTTCGAGCCCGCCAAGGCAGGAGCTTATTTAATTGCTCCTCACGCAATACTTGCGAATGCCAACCTGAGTGGGGTAGACCTGAATAGCGCTAATCTGAGTGGTGCTAATTTGAGTCAGGCTGACCTGTGGAAAACCAACCTGAGGGAAGCTAATTTGAGGGAGGCAAATCTAAGGGGGGCTTGCTTTATCGGAGCCGACTTGAGTGGAGCCGACTTGAGTGGAGCTGACTTGAAGCAGTCTAACCTATTGGGAGCAGCTCTGGGCTCCGCTAACCTTCTAGAGACAGACCTTCAAGAAGCACTCTACGACGAAGCGACTCAGTTTCCCCAAGATTTTGACCCGCATGAGGCAGGAGCGTACTTAATTGCTCCTGGCGTATCACTGCGAGGGGCAAATCTCAGTGGAGCAAACCTCAGTGGAGTAGATCTCCAGGGAGCGGACTTGGGGGAAGCCGACCTGAGTCAGAGTTCCTTGTATGGAATCACTCTAGAGAAAGCCAATCTGAGTGGAGCCAAGTTAAGTGGAGCCGACTTGTGGGAGGCAGAACTAAGTGGAGCTGACTTGAAGTCTGCGGAGCTAAGTGAAGCAGATTTGTGGCTCTCAGTGCTAAGTGGAGCAGACTTGAGTGGAGCAGATTTGAGGAAAGCAAACCTGTTTGGGGTAGATCTGGGTTCCACTAACCTTCAACAAGTAAACTTTCGGGGAGCCCTCTATAACGAGGCGACTCAATTTCCTGAGGGTTTTGACCCCACCGAACACGGGGCGTACTTAATTGCCCCTGAAGTGTCACTCCAAGGGGTAAATTTGAGTGGAGCTGACTTGAGGGGAGCGGATCTCAGTAGAGCCGACTTGAGGAAGGCAAACTTGTTTGGGGTCGATCTTCACTCCGCCACCCTTGACAATGCCAACTTACAGGGGGCACTCTACAACGAAGCGACTCAATTTCCTGAGGGTTTTGACCCCACTAAGCACGGCGCGTACTTAATTGCCCCTGGCGTGTCACTTCAAGGGGTAAACCTAAATGGAGCCGACCTAAGTGGAGCAGATTTGAGGAAGGTCAACCTGTTTGGGGTCGATCTTCACTCCGCCACCCTTGACAATGCCAACTTACAGGGGGCACTCTACAACGAAGCAACTCAATTTCCTGAGGGTTTTGACCCTATCGAGACTGGGATGTACTTAATTGCCCCTGGCGTTTCACTCCAAGAGGAAAACCTGAGTGGGATAAACCTGAGTGGAGCCGACCTGAGTCAGGCAAACCTGAGTAAAGCCAACCTGAGTCAGGCAGACCTATGGGGGTCAAACCTGAGTGAGGCAAACCTGACAGAAGCCAATCTGGAAGGTGCAAACTTATGGGGGGCAAATTTAACGGGTACTGACTTAAGCAAAGCCAATCTAACTGGTGCTAATCTGCAAGGGGCAGAGCTGACAGGAGCAATCCTGAAAGGCATAGACCTGAATGAGGTCGATCTAAGAGAAGCTAGCCTTAATGGGGCAATAATGCCAGATGGAACAATCCACAACTAGTCCGACGTTCCCTCCGAATGCGATCGCTCTCGCGAGAAGAGCGAAGCGCAGATCGCCTCCGTTTACCTGACTGTTGGCGGTAAAGCCTGCTGGAGCTGAACTAACTGATCTGGGTTGAGCAAAAATAGAGGCGGTTGATCATTATTTTGTTTGATCAGTGCACTGACACATCGAATATTCCCTTCAGAAATATACTCCGATGTTAGGGGGGCAAAGGCAGACTCAGGCACACGCTGCAAAGAAGGTGGCTCTTCAATCGGTAATCCTACCAGTTTGCCTTGAGAGCTTTGTACAATCAGGAGGTAGCGTTGCTCCGAAGATGTGTCATCAAGCTGTTCGGTGCTTGATTGACGAAGAACACTCGACGTAGGTGAATCCTGACTCGGTACTCCCCTAAAAATCCGATGTCCTGCGTCTATGACAATTAATTCTTGCTCTTGATAAAGTGTCAGGCTTACCCCAGATTGCCCTGGTGCGCCATAAATTTTGCCCATAGGGATAACTTTTTGGACTGCCCTAATGGGCAGGGCAAAGCCTTCATTCCTAAGACGAAAAACAATCAATTGTTGAGTTGCTTCGGCTTTGCGAGTAGTAGAGCGTCGGGAGGTGATAGCAGAAAAAACAGCCATGATTTTACAAAATTCCAGAAGGAATGCGCTTTATTGCTCGACTTTCTGTAATTAGTTGCCTCAGAGTTGTTAATAACTCTCGCTCATTGTAGGGCTTAGAAAAATAGGCGGCTGCGCCCAAAGTCAGCGCCAGTTGGCGATGCTTATCCCCACTGCGGGATGTAAGCATAGCAATCGGCAACTCGCTGAAGGCTGGGTCTGATTTGATCCGAGCCAAAAAGCCATAACCATCTAGGCGAGGCATTTCAATATCACAAATAACAGCTGAAACAAGCAATCCACCGAAGAGTTTTTCAACAGCATCTTGACCATCTTTTGCCTGTTCCACCAAATACCCGGCTTTTTCTAAGGCCAAGGCTAAAAACCGGCGGACATTAATCGAGTCATCAACAACTAAGATGGTATCTTTTTGGTTTTGAGGAATTACCCAAGCTGGTGGTTCGTCATAGTGTACGGTACCCAGTTGAGGCAAGTGGTGAGGCTCAGTTCCATCAGTGTTGGGATTGCGCGATGAGCTGGCAATCCACCGCAGCAGCTCGGCAGCATCAACAAGTGGAACGACTTTACCATCGCCCTCGATCGTACAGCTGGCGAAGCCGGGAGGCAGACGAATAGTCCCTTCAACTTGGCGGATGGCAACCTCCCGTTCACCCCAGCAGCGATCTACTTGGATGCCGACCAACTGATCACCTTGACTAATCATCAGCACAGTTGGCTCACTAATGCTGGGTATGCCTTCAGGCGTTTGTACTCTCCTAGGGCACTGAAAGTTTAGCCACGCTCCTAATCGAGTCAGGGGAACCATGTCCCCTTCCCATTTGAGAACTTCGCTGCCAGGAGTTGTTAAGACCTGCTCTGGTATCAATAAGAGTATCTCTTCTATCACATCTGTGGGAAATGCCAACAGCATTCCATTACTTTCCACTAGCAGGACTCGTGCCACTGAGAGGGTAAATGGAACCGTGAGGGTAAAGGTTGTTCCTCGACCTGGTTGAGTATCAACTCTGATATCGCCACGGATTTGCTTGAGGTTGTTGCGAACGACATCCATGCCCACACCTCGACCTGAGAGGGCTGTTACCTGGTCTGCGGTACTAAATCCGGGCTCAAAAATCAGTGAGAGCAGCTCATCCTCACTGGCGGCGGCGAGTAGCCCCGCATCCAATCCCATAGCTTCCGCTCTCGCCCGGATTTTGTTAAGGTTGATGCCGTTGCCATCATCACTAACGGTAATTATTGTCTGGTTACCCCGGTGAGCGGCTTTAATTTCAATCACCCCTTGTGCTGGTTTACCCTGAGCCTGACGAGTTGCGGGGTCTTCAATCCCATGATCGAAGGCATTGCGTACCAGGTGCATCAAGGGGTCGGAAAGAGCCTCCAGGATGCTTCGATCAATCAGGGTTCCCTTACCTAAAACTTTGAGTTCAACTTGTTTGCCGTACTGCAAAGAAAGATCTCGTAGGGATCTGGAAAATCGCCCTACCAACTCTGACAAGGGGCGCATCCGAATTCGGGTGAGATTGGTTTGCAGCTGCTTAGATGTCTGGTTTAACTCACGAGCCGTTTGCTCCGTATCTTCAAGACCAAGTCCAATATCACTGGTGACTTCTTGAATCTGGACGATGGTTTCCATCACTTCCATTGACAGCAGGTGTAAGTCACTGTATCGGTCCATTTCTAAGGCATCAAACCCGCTGTTGATGCTGACATGAAAATCGCTATCACCAGCATTGAAAGCATTTAGGGGTAAGGCTTTGTCGTGCCCATACGTGTTATAGCTTGTCTTGGGTGGAGAACCCCCCCCGTAGGATGTGGATAAACCCACCAGCGATGTAGCAACCGCTCTTGAAGCCGCTTGGGTTGCAACGGTATCGTAGGAGGTTCGGAGACGAATATTCGATTGCTCCAGATGGCTAACTCGGCGGCTGAGGTTCTCCATTAAGTTACGTAAACGTCCCAGGTGCAAGCTGAGACCGTTGCGCTCGATGGTGAGTTCTCCAAATAGATCGTTGAGTCGATCCAGTTGCCGGACTGGAATGCGAACCGTATTTTCCTGAGTTTCCTTGGGAGTTGTAGATGATGCGGCATCGGGCTTCACTTCTTGCCATCTGAAGTCCGCTGTTTGAACATCTCCAGAAGCTTTTTGAACTTTTCTAGAAAGAGGTGCGCTTACCTCGCTATCTTGCACTCTTTCTTCAAGAACATCATTATCAGTTACCTTCTTCGACGCTAAGCCGTGTCTTTGAGCGTCCGGTGTCAAGAGTTCAGCCGCTGGGCTATAGGTGTCAAATTCTGCCGCAAATACCTCCAGAGTCCCGTTCTCCTCCACAGCGTACAGATGTTCCGCTGGAACCTCTGTAGATGTTGGGTGATCCGTTTGGACTTTTCGAGAATGAAATTCGCTCGTCTCTGATACAGCAACTATTTCTTCAAGAAGATCATTGTCAGTTACTGAGGACTGAACTAGCTCAGCCGCTGGGTTATAGATCTCAAATTCTGCCGCAAATACCTGCTCTTGCCAAATCTCCTCCACTGACTCTGTGGGTATTGGGAGACTTGTCGCTTGGGTTACTGGTACTCCAGCCTCTTTTACCCCGCCGATAGAAGTGGGTAGGCTATTAACTTGACCAACCAGCACCAAAGCTTGCGATCGCCTCCAGGCAGAAAGCGCTTTTTGAGCCGTCTCTAAGAGCTGATCTGGAGCGGTTTCTAGGTGTTGAAGGACAGATTCACACAGCTGCGTAAAAGCATCCAGCTGGAGCATTTCGCCCAAACCCCCCAGCTCTTGCGCCATGATTGAGAGTTCTTCCTCTAAGCAAGGCGTTTGCGGGTCGGCTAAAACTGCCTCCAGGCGATTTAGGCACCCCTCAACTTCGGTTTCAAACAAAAGAGCCGCCACATTTGTCCCGTCTTCTGACCCCAGCATGGTGCTCGCGTCGTCGGCTACGGGGTCACCCAGGCGCTGCTGCAACTTGTCAAAAACAGGGTTGCCAACAGTAGCCAGCCACTGTTCATCAACGTCAGCCCCTTGACGGTTCAGGATAAGTATCTGGCGTAGGCGGTCCACTCCCCCCAGCAGCAAGCTTTCAAGCTCAGCATCGACTTTTATAGAGTTTTTCTGAGCCTTCAAGACTTTGAAAGAATCTTCCAGACGGTGAGCCAGCTGACTCAATGACTGATACCCCATCATCCCGGCCCCGCCCTTGACCGAATGAGCCGCGCGCAAGACAGCATCCATTTGGTGACCATCAATGTGGCTGCCGGACAAGCCCAAGAGTACCGATTCAATCGTGTCCAGATACTCCTGCGCTTCTTCAAGAAACTGGAGCTGAATTTCACGTTCCTTGTCTTGTGACATGGCAGAAAAGGGGATAGGTGATTGGTGAAAAGGTAAGGAGGGAGAGTGATGAAGTAGGAGCTATAAATTGAAGAAAAATCTTTTAATTCCTATTTCCTAATTTTCTTTCCTAGTCCCCACCCACTTTGAACGTACCCACAGAGGCTTGCAATTCCTGAGCAATCCCTAAGGTTTCTTTGAGAGAGCCAGAAACTTGTCGCGTGGAATTAGAAGTGCGTTCAGAGACTTTAGCAATCTCCTTCATCAACTCAGTAACAGCTTGAGATGTCTCAGCCTGAGACACAGTTGCACTCGAAATTGATTGCACCAAGGTGTCAATCTGGCGAGACACCTCCAAAATCTTACTCAAACTTTGCTTGGCATCCTCAACCAGATGGGTGCCTTCAACCACCTGGGTTGTACCCAGTTCCATCGCCTCGACGACTTCCGACGTTCCTTGTTGGATGTTCTCAACAATCTTTTCAATTTCTTTGGTTGCGGCGGCGGAGCGAGCAGCCAGTTCCCCGACTTCTTCGGCAACTACCGCAAACCCCTGACCTTCTTCACCAGCCCTAGCCGCCTCAATCCCGGCGTTGATTGCCAATAAGTTCGTTTGCAGGGCGATTTGGTTAATCAAGGAAACCACTTTGGAAATCTGCTGAGACGATTCACCTAGACGCTTGACTTTTTTCGCCGTCTCTGCTACCGTTTGTCTCAACGAAAGGATATTTTGCACTGAGCGGTCCATGGCCATCCCACCTGCTTCTGCGGTGGTCGAGGCTGTACGAGCCACGGCAGCGGCTTGACGGGCGTTCTCTGCCACCTGTTGAATTGAACGGGTCATTTGCTCGACGGAGTCCAGGGTGCGGGTCGTATCCTCAGCCTGCTTGAGAGCTTCTGCTGAAAGTTGACGGATTGCCCCTTCGTTTTCTCCGAGTGAGGTGTTGACCTGAGTGGCAGCTTTTTTCACTTGGGTGACAATTCCTCGCAGACTTTCAATAACCGCATTGAAGAAGTCAGCAACAGTGCCAATTTCACCCACGGTCACATCTGCACGTACTGTGAGGTCACCGCGAGCTGCTCCTTCAACATCACTGAGCAGTTCTAAAAGCTGGAGCTGGAGTGCTTCTTTTTCTCGACGTTGCTCTTGGGAGACCATTTCCGCAAAGATACGTGCTTGTTCTCGCTGCTCCAGGAGGGCGGCTTGGTCCAGTGCAAAGCCAACTTGAATCGCCACTTGCTTAAAGAAGTTGATTTCTGACTCCTGCCAAGGTCGGGTGCTGGAACACTGATGGGCCACCAGTAGCCCAAGTAACTGACCGTCTACCATAATTGGTGCAACCAAGTTCGCTTTGACTTTGAAGGGTTCGAGTTGACCCAGGTAACACTGGGTTAAGCCCTCGTCGTAAATGTTCTCAACTGCCTTGACTCGACCGCGCTTGTATTTTTGAACATATTGGTCGGCAAAGCAGGGGTCAGCGATGTTCGCCCCCAAGGCTTTAGGCCAGTCGCTACCCACCGATTCGGCGACGATGGTTCCTTGCCAGTCTGCGTCAAAGAGATAGACAATGACTCGGTCTGTTTTCAGGGTTTCTCGGACGCCTGTAACAGCAGCATGATAGATTTCTTCGACCTTGAGGGATTCCCGAACGCGGGAGATAATTTCATTAAGTTGTTGGGCGCGTTCGGCTACGGCTTGTTTCTGGGCGGCGAGACTGACTCCGGTTAAAGAAAGTCCAATTTGGGTGGCTAGCTGTGAGAGGTATTCAATTTCTGGCTCCTGCCACTCCCGTGGTCCAGAACACTGATGGGCAACAAGAAGCCCTAGGAGGGTGTCGGCTGCGATAACGGGCACTACTAAGTTGGCTTTGACTTGCAGCCGGTTCAACAGCTGTAGATGGGCGGGAGAATATTTGGTGGCGCGGACGTCGCTGGTGGGAACAATTCGCCCTTTTTTGTATTCTTCTAGGAGTTTTCCAGGGATACAAGGGTCGGAGATTCGGTCTGATAAGGCGCGAGGCCAACCTGGATCAACGGCTTCGGCGACGATGCTGCCGCTCAAGTCTGGCTCAAAACCATAAATAACGACACGATCTGCATTCAGCTGCTTTTTAGCTTGTTGAACTGCCTGATCGAAGAGGAATTGGCTGTCTCCTCTGGTGGCGGCGCTGAGAGTCTCTGCATAGGTCTGGATTTTTGCCTGGTTGGCTTTTTGGTCTTCTATGAGAGCCTGAACTTGGTCTGCTATCTGGTTGATGTTAGACCCCAAGAAGGCAAGTTCGTCTTCGCCTTCTACCTGCATACGGGTATTTATTTCCCCAGCCTTAAGTTTCTCAAGAGTGTTGGTAGCAGCGAGAATTGGTAGGAGGGTACGTCTGGTCAGGATGCTCGCAATGATACCAGCCAGCGCTGTGGACGCCCCGATTCCCATTAGTAGAATTAGAGCAAGCTGTCTTTCAAGGGCTTGAGCCTGTTGGTCTTTGATGACTTCTTGTTTAAGTGCTTGCTTGGTTACGGTAAAGCTGGTTACCCCTATTCCCAAGACTGGGAGAACGCCAATGGCAATTGCTAATGCCGTCGCTTTAGTCCCTAAGCTGAGTCGCCCCCACCAAGATGCTTGATAAGTGCTGCTGGGTTTTTGAGAGGGGAGGTAGCTAGGAGAGGCGATCGCAGGTTGGATCATCGCCACATCCATCCCCGTTGGAGGAAAGGCAGCGTGACCGTAGCTGTTTCTAACTACGCCGTTTTGATTGATAGTATCTGGAGTTTGGTTATCACCATTGCTGGCTTTATTGAATTGCTTAACCATAAAACAAGCACCATTACGTGATAAGAAATTGGCAATTAAGAGAGGAAGTTTCAGGGAGATTACGGATTTTGAATGATGAATTATGAATTAAATAAAACTGGCTGTTCAATTCATAATTCTTAATTCCTAATTCCTAAGTCTTCTGTGGTAGAGCCTAAGCGTTATGTAAAAGGGGCGATCGCATAATCGCCTCGCCATCCAGCACTAACAAGATTTCTTGTTCCTGCAAGCTACATCCGCGTAAATAGGGGACTAGACTCGATGACACTTGGCCGAGTGGAGATTGAATGCACTCAGGCGTTAGGCGTACCACACCTTCAACAGCCTGCACAATTAGCCCTAAAGAAGCTGACCCATTATTGATAATTACTATGTTGTAATGCTGAACATTTGTTTCGACTCCTGGTAAACCTAGCATTGCAGCCAGGTCAATTACCCACAGCACACGCGATCGCCGATTTAGCAAACCCATGATATAGGCGGGCATGTTCGGCATGGGCGTCAGGCGATGAACTGGCAGAACGACAACCTCCTGTGCCCGACTCATTGATAAAACAGCAGGTGTTTTTTGACCAAACTGAAACTTGAGATAGGTATCCCCCAGATTTTTTTTGTTCGTATTCTGGTTCGGTAGTCGGGCGAGTGCTGAAGTATTCATTGACTAAAGAAGTATGAAGTATCAAATATGAAGCATGAATTTATGGGATAAGCTCTCATTCCTCTCTTGAGGCGACCAGATATTTTTTCATCCTTCAGCCTTCATCCTTCAGCATGTATAGTTAACTCAAACAGCGACTGCTTTGATCGCACGAAGAATTTGTTCGCGGGTAAAGGGTTTGGTTAGGTAGGCATCTGCTCCTTGTTTCATACCCCAGAGTCGATCAATCTCCTGGTCCTTAGAAGAACAAATTACAATTGGTACATTTTCTGTAACGGGATCAGTCTTGAGGCGGCGACACAACTCAAAACCACTCATTCCTGGCATAACTACATCGGTAATGATGACATCTGGCTTTTTCTCCATAACCTTATTGAGAGCTTCTTTGGCACCAACTGCATTGATTACGGTATAACCTCCTTCTCTTAAATAATGGCTCATCAACTCCAACTCAGACAGAGTATCTTCTACTACCAAAATTGTGCCCATCAACGTTGTACTCATGCGTCCTTACCTCACAATAAATTAACCAGATATTGCAAATTCTGTTCCGGATAAGGCAAAACTAAGATAAGTGTTTGAACACCATCTTTAGTAACTCGGATTGGTTAAAAGGCTTTGTCAAGTAACCCGATGCCCTAACCAGTTTTGCCTTTGCTCTGTCTAGAAAACCCGTATTTCCCGTCACCATAATGATTGGAGTGGTTTTGAAAAGCGAATGCTTCCGCAAGAGGGAACATAACTCATAGCCATCTAAGTTTGGCATCGCAACATCAAGCAAAATTAGATCCGGCTTTATCCGGACAACTTGCATTAATGCCCTAACCGGATCATTAATCATTACAACGGAGAAACTTTTATCATCCAAGAATGAATTAATGGCGTTTAAAACCGTTGGGCTATCGTCAATGCAAGCAATAGTGTATGTACTCTTGGTGAGGGTTTTTCCTGGATTTATGGTAGAATTGTTAATGTTGCTGGTCGATGAAGTTTGGCTAGTTGTCGGGGAATTATTCTGAACCAAATTGAGTTTATTCTGAGTGCTATTTTGACCTGAAGACTCAGGGCGCTGCTCAGGAGTTACACTCGGTGGCGCTGAAGGCTGTTGATGCCGCAACTGTTCGTGACAGCGTTCAACCAACGTTCTAAGCTCAAGTTGACAAAACTTAGGCAGTTCCTCAGATTGGCTTGGGTTAATTAGTTGGTAGGTTCCTTCTCTCACTGAAAGAAGTGACCCAATTACTTCTTCAGCCAATTCTTCAACTAAAGCTGCCGCTTGAACTGAGTTTAAATACTGTTGATTGACCAACCAGCAAATGGCTTGGTAATCAGGACTTTGACTTGACTGACTCTCCAAGTCTGATTCAAATATCAGGCGAACCTGAACCCGAACTGCACTGACAAGAGTAGGAATTTGACGGCTGAGGCGACGCAAGTGACGGTCAAGCCGCTCGAATGGGTCAACTGAATCTGAGGCATAGATCAGTTTTCCCTGTTCTAGATAGATTGACCAGGAAACAGATCCACTAGCTACTTGTAAACAACCATTTGCCTGACGACTAGATAATTGTGCTAATAACGAGAGCGGGTTTAGCCTTTGGGAAGATCTGTAGCTAGCCATAGAAATGGTGTTCATTTGTATCTACCTTGGTTTCATCCAATCGTTGAAACTAAAAGGGTTAAGTTCGTTGTAAAAGTCACACTAAACAAGGTAATATCGTTTGCTGTACCAATAATCCCGATTCTCGGCTAGTACAGCCGAAAAAAAACGAGGGAGTTGCAGCAATGACCAACAATTCAAAAAAATTGAATCTTGTGTCCCTTGGAAATCCTGTCGATAGCGGACTTTCATGGAATAGCAAATCTCAATCCGGACGTAGCTGCATCCCCAAATTTGTGGGTCACAAATGGATTGCGACTGAGGCGCTAGACTTGACTGTTTTATTCTCTGCCCAGATGATGATCGGTTTAAAGCGGAAAATGCGCTTAAGAGTCAAGCCGTAGAGCTGGCAGTAACAAAAGTCCGAGGGGTGAGTAATGATCCTTAAAAGCTCTCTGGTCTCGAATTTAAGAGGTTATTGCGAAACCCAAGAGCAGTAATACATCCTCTGACAACGAAAAAATCTCAGCCTCGTGGTAGATGAACAAGTAAGTTACTTGTTATTACTAAGTTTAACAAGATTTTCCTATAAAACAGGTGAAGTCACCATGAAGTGCCACAAAATTAGATAAAGATAATATGAGTTTCTACTTTAAAATTTCTGGCGAGAATAAGTCAGCAGTTATTCATATAAAGCAGGTTAGAAATTGAGAGATTAAATCTCCTTCAAAAAAAAATATTGTTAATTTATGTTAAATTGTCCCTGACATAGGAGCGACTTAATTCACAAGCTTCCTACATGCGGCTTGCAGGGCATGTGCCAAGTGAAGAGCGAATTACAGCCTTTTTCAGGCTAATGAGGTACAAATGGTATAATTTTGATATTCAATTTTATATGAATTAGGATGCAACCCTACTCGCTGGAGTTTCGCCAAAGGATAATCGATACTTACGCTGAGGAAAATACATCACAACGCA
>DATNQT010000412.1:0-12237 GCA_036703885.1 Candidatus Sericytochromatia bacterium | reverse complement strand
TGCAGAGTGCCAGAGGGAATATCACTCTCCCATCCCTACTAGCACAACTGGAGAACGAAGATTTATCCCATCCCTACTATTGGGCTGCTTTTACAGTCGTTGGTAACCCTTGGTAGTTTATTAAAGTAGCAATCCTTACTACGTACAAGTACAGTATTGTACAGGTAGGGCGATCGCTTTTAATTGAGTTATGACCGACCAAGGGCGATCGCCATTCAGGCACACTCAGCGACATCAATCTATCAACAACGACGAATAATCTAAAAAACAAAACTTCCCTTAATTAAGGGAAGTTTCCATTTTGGACGGGCTAGGAGGGATTCGAACCCCCGACACCGTGGTCCGTAGCCACGTGCTCTAGTCCACTGAGCTACAAGCCCTTGATGACGCTAAATCAATTTCGTCAACAGTTAATCATAGTATCATACATTCATTAAATGAAGCAAGAATCTCCAACAAATCAACCACTGACCCATCTGGATATTCAGGGACAAGCCCAGATGGTCGATGTATCAGCCAAGGCTCCAACCCAACGCACGGCTATTGCAGCCGCTCAAGTACGGATGTCAGCCGCCACCTTTGACGCGATTGAAGCGGGCAATGCTCCTAAAGGTGATGTCCTAGGAACAGCAAGACTAGCGGGAATCATGGCAGCCAAACAAACCTCCCAGCTGATTCCCCTATGCCATCCTTTACCGCTGCACAAAGTAGAAGTACAAGTAACGCCCGACCTCCAATTACCGGGATATCAGATTCAGGCATCCGTCACCACCAAAGCTGAAACAGGCGTTGAAATGGAAGCCTTGACAGCTGTTTCTGTCGCCGCCCTCACCCTCTACGACATGGCAAAAGCATTGGAGAAGTCAATACAGATTGAGTCAATTCGTCTATTGAGTAAAACTGGTGGAAAATCGGGAGACTACATCCGTCAGGAGGATGTCAGTTAGCCACGTAGAATTAAGCTAGTTATTAGAACGAATAACAGACTGAGTGAGCGACCCGTTTGAGATAACGTAAGAACCGAACGTCGATCCAAAGCAGGTCGCCCCTACAAAACGAATCACTAACAACCAATAACTTCCATGCCTCCTCGTTGGCCCCGCAAACCAGACCGGAATGACCCAGCTTACCGCCGTTTAGACGACCGAATGAACTTCGCCGTCCACGTCGCAATCTTTGCGGCTTGTAACTCTGGGATTTGGTTTTTTAGAACCCTACAGTATGCCGACTGGCGTTGGGCGTACTTGGTTACGGGTCTATGGGGGTTGATTTTGCTAGGACACGGGGTTTATATCTTTGCGATGGCAAATTACTCCCCATTGCCTGCTAAACAGACTCCGACAAAATCCCCTTGAAGATAAATCGACTTCAACAACCACCACAGTTGCAAGCACTAACGCTGACGCCACTTTAGTAAAAACCCTTAACGATTATGGCTAACCTAAGTACCACAGAAGCAATTGAAGCCCTCGCTGCCGAAATTGGCGAGAGTGTTTACATCGATATCGCTAAGTGGCATCTCTACTTGAGGGATGCTCACCTCCACACCACGTTGGCTGAACAAATCTATCCCCTGCTGACGGGTAACACCCTGTCAGAAGACCGAATTGAGCAAATCCTGCAAAAAATCCCCGTGAAACTAGGCGGTGGTAAACGGGAAGTTCCCTTAGCAGATTTGCTGCCGATGCAGTGTCATGTCAACTTGATGGATATTCTCGAAGAGTATCAGCGCAAGCTGTAATCACTTGCTGAAAGTGTGAGTTGTCAGCAATGTTGTTCATAGCTCAGGACTTACGCAGTGACCCTAATTGTAGAGTCACTGCAGAGCACCCTACGGCTTTGATTACCCTGCATAGGTAGGCTTTGTTTGTGTAACCGCCACTTGTTAGGCGTTTTTGCAAAATTGAGATGCACTCAATGGCAATATCCGGACTCGGCATCTCAGCGAATAAACTTTTGACGCAGACGGGCAACAAAAATATCCACTTCTGGCAAATTCATCCGCGTGCTCAATAGCGCAAAAATACCCAAACCCACTAACCCCGCTAAACTCAGTTGGAGCAGTTGCAACAGCAGAGCCTGGGTACTCCAAATTCGTTGAAACCCCCAGCTGACGCCCCACGTTACTAACCCAGCAACGATGCTAGCGCCAGTTAAACCCAAGATAGGTAAACTCCATTCTCGTAAGGGCAATCCGCGTAATTTGCGATTCAATAACCAAAGTAGCGCTATGGTTGAGCTTAAGTTTACTCCTACAGTTGCTAACACTAAACCGGGAGCGCCGAAACGCTGGACAAGAAGATAATCCAGCAGGGCATTGAGGAAGATATTAAAAATACTGATCCGAAAGGGCGTGTCGCCATCTCCCAAAGCGTAAAATACCCGCACCAAGACATCCCGCGCTAAGTAGACAAACATCCCAATGCTGTAAGCCACAAGTAATGAAGCAACGAGTTGGGATGCCTGGGATTGGAATGCCCCCCGTTGGTAAACGACTTGTACGATTGGGATAGCTAGCGCGATCATCAATGCACCCAAAGGGAGCATTGTCAAGGCGGTTAGAAGTAATCCCTGCCGAATCCGCGCCTTTAGCTCAGGCCAATCTTCGGGGTCGGCTAGGCGAGAAAATACGGGTAGCAGAGGTACTAAAATGACATTCGAGATGATTCCCAATGGTGTTTGAATGAGTAGCCCTGCATAGCCCATCGCCGCCGCCGCACCTTGAATGGGGGAGGCGAAAAATAAATCGGTGGCGACGTTGATTTGCAACATTCCTGATGAAAGCGTTGCAGGTCCCATTACCCGGAGAACTTCCTTCACTCCAGGTAACTTCCAGTTAAACCGTAGGCGTAACTTACCCATGCCCGCACGCCACTGGGCAGCAAGTTGGACTAACCACTGCAAAATTGCACCAGCCAATGTTCCCCAAGCTAAAACCATACCTCCTAGCAGAGCGTATTTGGGAAGCCCGATTTGGTTACCCAGTTGCAGTGCGAGAATAGCGAGTCCGCCAATTAAGGTGATGCTGGAAAATAAGGGGCTAACGGAGGGCAGCCAGTACATATCGGCGGCATTGAGTGTACCGAAACCAATGCCAATCACTCCGGCGAGGACAGCCATCGGTGCCATAATTTGAAGTTGGAGAATTGCATTGGCACGGACTTCCTGACTTAACCCCGGTCCCAATATGTCAATAAACACTCCCGCAAATACAATCAAAATAACGGTAACGAGCAGTAGCACTGCTCCTACCAAGCTGGTGATTGTTTCAACGATGGGAGCGGCTTCTGATTTGTCACGCTTGGCAATGACACTGACGATCGCACTATGAAAGGGACCATTGATCCCACCCAGTAAAATCAACAAAAAGCCCGGAATTACATAGGCGTAACTGTAGGCATCAACGACTGCACCGACTCCAAAAGCCGCTGCGATCGCTTGCTGGCGTACTAACCCAAATACTTTACTAATCAACGTGGCAACAGCCACGATTCCGGCAATTTTAGATAGGGAACGAGCGGTCTTCTGCTGTTCGGACACGAATACTTAATAATTACTCCAATCACTCCTACTATTTAATCCTGAATTTGTTGCTCCTCTTCAGGTCTATTCAGCTAATGCGTTGCTGACGAGTACACCAATAAAAAGTAAATTAGTCTAAATAGACATAAATAGCCCGACCTATTTTAATGGCTAATATTGGAGAGCGTATGACGGGTATCACCACTGATATTTCATTACGATCGCTTACTTATTCGAGCAACTCCTTCAGATTGCTGTATGACGGGCAGTGAGTCCCATCTCCCTTGTGTATGACGAAATATTAACCTACTCACGTCAAACTAGAAGAAAGCAAAAAGCTGTGATGTAAGCGAAGCGGCACAAGTCTTAGACAAAGCCTCTACACGGAGAAACCGTATGCAATTGGATAACTTGCTCATTCAAATACAGGATATGCGATCGCGTGTGGAGCAAATGCGGTCACAGCTTGACGAAGCGCTGTCACAGCCACACCAGCAGGAAATAATATTAGTCGTTGAGGAGCTTAACAACGCCTTAGACGAAGTGCAAGTAGCCAACGAGGAACTGTATCGACATCAGGAGTTAGCCATTGCTAATCAATCCCAAGAAGTACAACGCCAGCGCTACGAAGATCTGTTTGATTTCGCCCCTGATGTCTACAACGAGCTTCGCTTAGGCAAACAGGCAGAAGCCGAGCTAAGAGAACAAAAGGAGTTTTTGCGTAATATTATCGATACCAACCCGAATTTAATTGCCGTTAAAGATTCCGAGGGCAAGTTTACCCTGAGCAATCAAGCTCTCGCGCATATGTATGGAACGACGGTTGAAGACATTATCGGTAAGACCGATGTAGACTTTAACCCTGATCACACCCAAGTCGAGCAGTATCTTTGGGACGATCGCCAAGTGATGACTACGTTGCAACCCAAGTGCATCCTGGAAGAATCCGTTACTACTGCAACAGGAGAAATCCGCTGGTTGCAGACCATCAAGAAGCCGCTTCTATCTGCCAATGGTCAATGCCATAATGTTCTTGCCGTAGCCACAGATATCACCGAGCGCAAACAAGCAGAAGAAGCCCTGCAAAGGCTCAATGAAGAGCTAGAAAATCGAGTCCAAGAGCGGACGGCTGAACTAGAACGGGTCAACGCACAACTGCACGTTGAAATTGCCGAACATCAGCAAACCCTTAACTCACTGGGGCAAAGCCAACAACGGTTATCACAGCTAGCCGCTAACGTGCCTGGAATGATTTACCAATTTTTGCGGCAGGCGGATGGCTCAATGTCTTTCCCCTATGTCAGTTCTGGCTGTCTCGAATTTTTTGAATTAGAGCCTATACAAGTCCAGCAGAATGCGGCGTTAGTTTTGGCTCTAATTCACCCCGACGATTGTGAAAGCTTTGAGCAATCTGTTGCTCTTTCTGCCCAAACCTTGCAGCCTTGGAGTTGGGAGGGGCGGTTTGTTACGGCATCTGGCAAACTTATCTGGCTTCAATGCGCTTCCCGTCCGGAACGGCAAGCCAATGGTGATATTCTTTGGGCTGGCTTGCTGATGGATATTACAGCTCGTAAGCAAGCTGAAGCGCAGCTACGGGAGAGCGAGGAACGGTTTCGCCAACTGGCAGAAAACATCCATCAAGTCTTCTGGATGAGTATCCCAGATCAGAGCCAGTACCTGTACATCAGTCCTGCCTATGAGAACATTTGGGGCAGAAGCTGTGCATCGCTTTACGAGCAGCCTAGCTCATGGCTGGATACGGTTCATCCGGACGATCGCAATCGCATAACGGCACTTTTTGAGAACCAGTTGGCGGGTGTCCGCCAGAATCAACCTTGGAAAAATGAGAACATAGAGTATCGAATTATACGACCCGATGGCTCAATACGTTGGATATACTCCGGTGCCTTTCCGGTCTGCAATGAGGCAGGGCAAATCTACCGAATTGTCGGAATTGCCGAAGACATTACAGAGCGCAAGCAAGCGGAGGAAGCACTACGCCAACGGGAGCAGGAATTTAGAGCCTTAGTGGAAAACGCTCCAGATATCATCTCTCGGTTTAACAAGGAATGGCGTCATGTCTACGTTAATCCAGCAATTGAACTTGCCACGGGTTTATCAGCTGAGGCATTCATTGGCAAAAATCATCAAGACTTAGGAATGCCGGAAGAATTAGCCTCGTTCTGGCAGGAAGCGTTGCAAGTAGTTTTTGATACAGGTTCTGAACAGGAGATTGAGTTTAATTATTTAACACCTAAAGGACTGAAGTATTACCAATCTCGACACGTACCGGAATTTGCTGCTGATGGTTCTGTCGAATCCGTACTGGCGATCGCTCGTGATATCACTGAACACAAACAGGTAGAGGTCGCACTGCGAGTCAGCGAAGAACGCTTCCGCACGTCTGTTGAGAATATGCTGGATTGTTTTGGGATTTATAGCAGCATTCGGGACGAGTCGGGCAAGATTGTTGATTTCCGAGTTGAGTACGTTAATGCCGCTGCTTGTGCAAATAACTTTATGACGAGGGAGGAGCAGATTGGTAAAAAACTTTGCGAACTACTGCCAGCCACTCGAACGACAGGACTGTTTGAAGAACACTGCTCCGTTGTAGAAACAGGCAATCCGCTAATTAAAGAAAATCTGGTTTATGAGGATGTCTTTGGGAAAGTACGAGTATCTAGAGCCTTTGATGTCCGCATGGCTAAACTGGGTGACGGTTTTACGGCGGCTTGGCGTGATGTTACAGAACGTAAACAGGCTGAAGAGGCACTTCGGGAGAGCGAACAACGGTTTCGCCAGCTAGCAGAAAATATCCATGAGGTCTTCTGGATGGTCTCCTTCAATCGCCCTGAGATGATCTACGTTAGTCCTGCCTATGAGGAGATTTGGGGTAGAAGCTGCGAAAGTTTGTATGAACAGCCGCGTTCCTGGATAAGTGCTGTTCATCCAGACGATCG
The DNA here is from genome assembly GCA_036703885.1 of Candidatus Sericytochromatia bacterium. Lineage (GTDB taxonomy): Bacteria > Cyanobacteriota > Cyanobacteriia > Cyanobacteriales > Coleofasciculaceae > CADCTM01. The sequence goes on along the minus strand of DATNQT010000412.1, from coordinate 5,755 downwards.
CGATCGCGTAATAGCTGCTTTGGACTTACCAACTCAAGGGGAGTACAACGTAGAGTATCGGATCGTGCGACCTGATGGGTCAATTCGTTGGATACGCGATCGCGGCTTTCCGGTACACGATCAACAAGGTAAAGTCTATCGCATTGCTGGCATTGCCAAAGACATTACCTCCCACAAGCAGGCGGAAGCAGAAGTTTACAATGCACTTGTGAGAGAACGGGAACTCGGCGAACTCAAGTCTCGTTTTGTTTCCATGACTTCCCATGAGTTCCGCACTCCCTTATCAACAATTCAATCCTCTGCTGAATTAATAGAGCGTTATCACGATCGCTTGTCAGTAGAGAAACAACTCGCTCATCTCAATCGCATTCAAACATCGGTTGAACAGATGACACAGATGTTGAATGACATCCTGCTCTTTGGTGAAGCGGAATCCGGAAAGTTGGAATTTAATCCGATATCGATGGACTTGGTGCAATTATGTCGCAACTTAGTAGAAGAATTAGAACTTAATATCAAAAATGGAAGTGCGATCGCCTTAACCACAAACTGCCCAAGCCTGGTAACTAACATTGATGAAAAACTCCTGCGGCGTATTTTTGGGAATTTGCTCTCCAATGCTATTAAATATTCTCCCAGTGGCAGCACTGTCCAGTTTGAACTGACATGGCTCAATGACCGAGTAATCTTTAAAATCCAAGACCAAGGAATTGGTATTCCTCCTGAAGACCAAATCCATTTGTTTGAACCCTTTCATCGGGCAACCAATGTTGGTACGATCCAGGGAACGGGGTTGGGGTTAGCCATTGTCAAGCAGTGTGTTGACTTACATGGTGGAGAAATTTCTGTTACCAGCGGTGTTGGGCAAGGCACGACATTTAGTGTAACTCTACCCCTGAGCCACTAGTGCAGCGGGAGTGGAAATAACTATCCAGTTGGACATTGGTTATAGCAAAAGGCAGCACTAGCGTTATCATGCCAACTAACTGACAATATTTCTCTTTTATCTAGATACACTTCTAGATTAATCGTAGTTGTTCTGTTAAAACTGTTAATAAAGTTTTGAAATTTTCTAGAAAAGTCCAAGCGTAATTTAAGATTTAGAGAAATAGATTTTCTCTGAAAAACTAGAAACTGCCAGTCGGTAGTTAGTAGTGATTACTACATTTAGGGTGCAACAATTCGCTAAAATCAGCAAACTTTGAAATTCTTTCAAAGTATTAAAACAACGACTAAAATCGTTCACTCTAAATCGGTATTAAAATAATGGATACAGAATTTTTCTATGCAAGGTTACCTGTTTTAAAAAGATTTATAGAACTTACTAATTCTAGAAATTTTAAATCCGTGCCGCGTGATTGGTATATTCTGATCAGCGATATTGTTGGCTCTACGAAAGCTATAGAAGCCGGACGTTATAAAGATGTTAATCTTTTAGGAGCTTGTTCGATTATTGCTGTTTTAAATATCGCGGGTGAAATAGAAATTCCTTTTGTTTTTGGAGGCGATGGTGCGGCTATTTTAATTCCTCCCTGTTTATACGTAAAAGCTAGGGATGCGTTGTTAGCAACACGCCAACGGGCAAGAGTAGAGTTTGGGATGAAGTTGCGGGTGGGATCTGTTCCTGTTGTAGATGTCATCGCTGCTGGTTATGATATTAAAATCGCTAAATTTTGGGTTTCAGATAACTATTATCAGGCTGCTTTTACTGGCGACGGTTTGAGCTACGCGACTGACTTGATTAAAAACTCAGAGACTGCTGAAACCTATCAATATAGAAATCCCATGCGCGAACTAAAAGCAGATTTTTCTGGACTAGAGTGTCGCTGGCAGGATATTCTTAGTGAGCACGGAGAAACCGTAAGCCTAATCGTAAAGGCAACATCTACTAATAGTGAAAATAACAATAAAACTTATCGAGTAGTAATTGAGCAAATTCTATCAATCTATAAAAATGAAGAGTCTTTAAATCCGATTGCAAAAAAATATCTTAAGCTTGCTTTCAACTATAAATACTTACGCCCGGAAACCCTAATGCGAGCAAAATCAAGCAAGTTTTTGCATAGAATACCATACTTTAGTAAAATATTATTAGAGAATTTTATAGGCTTACTTCTCATGACCTTCAAAGTTACCCTAGCAGGAGTAGATTGGGGAGTTTATAAAGAAAATGCACTGGCTGCGACAGATTATAAAAAATTTGATGATATGTTACGAATGGTCATTACGATTAATAAATCAGAAAGAAGAAAATTAACGAATTATTTGGAGAAAAAATATAAAGAAGAGAAATTAGTGTATGGATTGCATATTTCAGATCGGGCATTGATGACCTGTCTAGTATTTGAGCGGAATGGACGCCAAGTGCATTTTGTTGATGGTGCAGATGGCGGTTATGCATTAGCTGCAAAAGAAATGAAGCAAAAACTCAGTGAGCAAAAATTACTTCTTTGAACAAGTGACTTAACACTATTTATTAACGTGATTGAAAATTGCATTTACCGTTACCCGCTTCTTGAAACCGGAATTTTAATTAAACGCTACAAGCGGTTTTTTGCCGATATTCAGTTAGCATCTGGAGAATTAATTACGGCTCACTGTCCAAATACTGGCCCCATGACTGGCGTTTCGACTCTTGGGAGTTTGGTACAGGTGTCCCGCAGTGATAACCCGAAGCGAAAGCTATCCTATACCTGGGAGATGATTCAGGTCAATGACAACCAACCTACCTGGGTAGGCGTCAATACAGGGGTTCCCAATCGAATCATTAAATTAGCGTTGGAACAATATCTGATTCCGGAGTTAGCAAGCTACTACAGCCAAATCCGCTGTGAAGTTCCTTATGGGAAAGAGCAGAAAAGCCGTGTGGATTTTTTACTCACTAACGAAAGTGCTGGGATTGACTCAGCCCTCAGCCCTCAGCACGGGCTACGCCCCCTTGAGCTAACAGCACTCCTGAAGGCGGATGCCTTAGAGCGTTCGATCTATTTGGAAGTAAAAAGTGTCACCTTAGCGGAGGGGAAGGTGGCGTTATTTCCTGATACGGTAACGACTCGCGGACAAAAGCATTTGCGGGAACTCATGGCACTACTGCCGCGATCGCGAGCCGTGATGCTTTATTTTATTAATCGTGGTGACTGTACTCATTTTGCTCCTTGCGATCGCGCCGACCCAGTATACGGTCAACTTTTGCGAGAGGCAGTCGCAAAAGGCGTTGAGGTATTGCCCTGCCGTTTTGAAATTACGCCTCAGGAAATTCGCTATTTGGGGTTAGCTGAGTTTCTGCCTATGCAACCATCAGCCGTTAAATCAATTCAAAATTAAAATGCCCACCACTTAAAATAGCCATCGAAGGAGTTAAAAATGAGGTCAATGTGCAGCTAAAGCAGGTCATTATCGTTCATAAAGCCGGAGATTCCCAAGCTAGGAGTTGGGCACAGAAATGCGCTCGGCAACTGGAAAAACGTCAATGCCACGTCTTGATTGGACCGAGTGGAGCGAAGGATAATCCCTACCCTGTCTTTTTAGCTTCTACAATGCAGCAAATTGACTTGGCGATAGTTCTGGGGGGTGATGGTACAGCGCTAGCAGCGGCGAGACATCTTGCCCCAGAAGGAATCCCGATTTTAGCCGTCAACGTGGGAGGGCATTTGGGCTTTCTCACAGAACCACTTGATGAATTTCAAGACACTGAGAAAGTTTGGGATCGACTCTCACAAGATCGCTATGCTCTCCAACGGCGGATGATGTTACAGGCGGCGGTGTTTGAGGGCGATCGCACCGATACGGAACCTGAAAGCGATCGCTTCCTGGCATTGAATGAAATGTGCGTTAAACCCGCCTCCGCCGATCGCATGATCACCTCAATCCTAGAAATGGAAATTGACGGGGAAGTTGTCGATCAGTATCAGGGAGATGGGCTAATCATTGCCACGCCCACAGGCTCGACTTGCTATACTATTTCAGCCAATGGTCCCATTTTGCACGATGGCATGGAAGCGATTACGGTAACCCCGATTTGTCCCTTAAGCCTTTCCAGCCGTCCTATCGTTCTACCCTCTGGTTCTGTCGTCAGCATCTGGCCCCTAGCCGATTACGAACTCAGCACAAAACTTTGGATGGATGGTGTCTTAGCAACCTCAATTTGGCCTGGACAGCGAGTGGATGTCCGCATGGCAGATTGCTATGCAAAGTTCTTGATATTGCGGGCGAGTTATTCCTATTACCAAACCCTACGCGAAAAGCTCCAGTGGGCTGGTGCCAGAATTCGATATAGCAACAACCACCGAAATTAATCTACGATTGACCTAGCTCCACCTAAACGGAACGAGGATTTATTTCCCTCGTCGTGCCCATTGTAAGAGGACGCCCTGAAATGGCAACGCCCTCAAACAGTTAAAGTTTTCCGGTTATAGGTAAAGCTATAGAGAATTAGTTACAGTGACGACCCTGAGAGTCCAATTCTTTAGCCAGACACCGTTCTAGAAGTTGAATTCTATACAGAGTGGCAAACAGCGCTGGATTGAGTATCAATTTGGTCTTGGGGCTAAACAGAGGCTGGTTAAGGAACTGCCAGAGAGGGAATTTGATCTTGATGTGTTTTGAAGCCATACCTCTAGAGGTTGTGGGTAAATCCTGTAACTATCCTAAGTAACATACTATCTAGATTTATAAATATCCGCCAATAGATAGATGCTTTTTTATTGCTTCTTTATAAACTATTCATATTTTTTGAGAATTTCGTAAAAATTACGGCTGCAATACTTGACAAAAAAGTCAAGGAAGAGTATTCAGATTAGCGGAATTTCCCCATAAACCCTAAGAATGCCTTAAACTTCTAGACTTCCAACTCAACTTGCATCAAGGAGTAAGGGGCAGTGCCTACATATTATGGAACGTCTAACATTGATATCTATTTCCACTCAGAACAGGATGCTCTCTTAGCCTATGGTTACAACGGTAACGATAATATATTGGGCAATGCAGGAGCTGATTCTTTATTTGGTAGAAACGGTGACGATTTTTTAGTGGGATTTGACGATGATGACCTTTTAGTTGGAGATAACGGCGCAGATACTTTACTGGGTGGATCTGGCGATGACATCCTGCGGGGCGGAGCTGGTTATGACTATTTGCATGGCAATACTGGCAATGACCGTCTGTGGGGCGGAACTGGTAACGACTATCTTGACGGTTACGGTTACAATCTAAGCCTACCGGAATTTGACACCCTTACAGGGGGTTCTGGAGCAGACACATTTGTACTTGGCAACACGAATACAATTCCCAGTATTTCCTACCAAGGAGAGGGGTACGCTATCATCACAGACTTTAGTCAGTCTCAAGGTGATCGAATCCAGCTCGTCGGCAGTATAACTGACTACTCGTTTTCCCAGATTTCTGATGCGATGGGCATAAGTACGGGAATCTATTATCAGGATGATTTGATTGGTATTGTGCAAAACATAATAGATATCAATCCATCAGACTTCATCTCTATCTAGCTTTACTGGCAAAATTTCCACCACAATTAACTGTGGAAGCCCATCTAAATCAAAGGATGAGCGACTCGTAACAACGGTTAGAGTGTGTGGTAAGGGTGTATCTACTTATCTTTACTATTTAAAATTTGTTTAGCTTTGCAGCTAAATGCAATAGGGTAATCTGTATTATTCAGGGTTGAGTGGCGTGTCAAATTCACGATTCCAGAAGCCAACGCATCAATTTAAAACTAAGAAACCTCTGCCACGTACAG
>DATNQT010000411.1:0-1924 GCA_036703885.1 Candidatus Sericytochromatia bacterium | reverse complement strand
TGATAACTAATGACAACGAGCTATAGATTAAGGTTGTAGCGATCGCAAGGCGTTAACCTAGTTACTTTTGTCAGACCTTCTAAGTAAAGCTGAGTATTTTTGATTTTTGAGTACAGAGTGTTAGTGACATGATGAAAATTGTTGGAATTGGCGGTAGTTTGCGACCTGATGCTTCTAGTTATCAAGCGCTGGCTGTAGCAATTGGGCGAGTGCAAGCGCTAGGAGCATCAACAGAAGTCCTTGACTTGCGACAAATGCAATTGCCCTTTTGTACAGGCGGTGATGAGTATCCAGGTTATCCGGATGTGGTGCGGTTGCGCGAAACAGTTCAGGAAGCTGATGGCTTAATTTTGGCGACCCCAGAATATCATGGCGGTGTTAGTGGCGTTCTGAAAAATGCCCTGGACTTAATGAGTTTTGACCAGCTCTCTGGTAAAGTCACGGGTTTGATTAGTGTATTGGGGGGTCCTTCTAACAGTAACGCTCTCAATGAGCTACGGCTGATCATGCGTTGGGTACACGGCTGGGTGATACCAGAGCAAATTGCGATCGGTCAATCTTGGAAAGCTTTTGGTGAAGATGGCAAGCTGTTAGATGAAAAACTATCGCAGCGTTTCGATCAGTTTGCTGAGAGTTTGGTCGAACATACCCGTAAGCTTCGTGGAATTCCCTAAAAGTGCTGAGTGTGTCGAAGCTGCATCGTGAGGCTGTTGACTCCTGAGTAAGTCTATAACTATAGCAGTCCTAAATTTCGTGAAGGCGAGATTCCCGACTTCTCTAAGAAGTTGGGAATCTGAACCTCTTGCGATCGCTGCGAATAATTGAGTTGAGACAACCCTTATGAGCGTAAAGTTAAGGTTGTGAGTTGTCTTGCTCTCACGGAGCGAACAGGATATCTTTCACCCGTTCATCCCGATGAAACCTCCATTCCGTTAGAGGCGCGCGTGTTTTCAGGTCTTGCTCAAACCAGCTCTCGTCAAAGAAAAATTGTCCAAGTTGTTCTCCGGAACGGTTGGGGTTATATGCGAGGACTACTCGTAGGAGGGAAAACTGAAGAACCTTCACTGCCACCCCCTAAGGTGCTGTGCAATATTTTGGTGGAGTTAGGTCCTGTCTACGTTAAGCTCGGACAACTGCTCAGTACGCGACCGGATTTATTAGCCCCGCCCTATATTGAAGCCTTAACATCCCTTCAAGCTGAAGTCCCGCCAGTTGCTTGGGAAGCAGTAGAAGCCGTTATCCGCAAGCAGCTTCAACAACCCATAGAAGAAATCTTTTCCCTCATTCATCACCAGCCTGTTGCAGCTGGCTCGATTGCCCAAACCCATCGCGCCACGCTAGTTGATGGACGTGAGGTCGCTTTAAAAATCCAACGACCCGGCATAGATAGAGTAGTTGAGCAGGATATTAGGTTGCTTCGTGGCTTGGCACGGTTAGTCAATCGCACGGCTGTAGGACAGTATTACAATCTGGTGTCTGTAGTGGAGGAATTCGCTACTGCCTTGCGGGCCGAACTAAATTTTACCCAAGAAGCCAGTTACACTGACCTTTTACGCCACAATCTCTCCAAGAGTAATTGGTTCGATCCACAACAGCTAGTTCTTCCAGAAATTTATTGGGATTTTACGAGTGAAAAGTTACTCGTTATGGAGTGGCTTAATGGAGTTCCCCTGTTACTGGCGAACATGAGGGGGACAAAGTACGGTGGCAATGCCAAAGCCGAACGCCAAGCCCTTGCCGATTTAATTGTTAGAGCTTATTTTCAACAGTTTTATATCGATGGCATATTTCATGCTGACCCTCACCCCGGAAATTTGTTTTATATTGAACCGGGGCGTATTGCTCTAATTGATTTCGGTCTGATGGGTCGTCTAGACCCCCGCACGCAACAGATTTTGATCGAATTAATTTTAGCGATCGCCAA
>DATNQT010000410.1:0-2256 GCA_036703885.1 Candidatus Sericytochromatia bacterium | reverse complement strand
TTGTTAGCATTACTCTAATTTTTGCAGCGATCGCTTTTGTAAGTTGGCTTCTTTGGAATTATCGGAATGAACTTACTCAAGCCCTAGGTGTCTTGTTCTCCGGAAGTCAATCCATACTACTTGCCCTTGGTACCATCCTCGTTGAAGCGGTCAAGGCATCGATTATTGCCGCCATAGCGGGTGGAATTTTCGCTTTGATTCTCATCGTTAGTAAAGCACCAGAATCTACAATCAAGGGTGTAGCACTTAGCATCGCTTGTTTAACCTTTGCCTTGCTAATGCTTAAAGTCCTCTGGGAAAACTTTAATAACATCCGTTGGAGTATTCGCCACGAAGTTCGCAACCGCTATCGCAAGCGGTAGTGTCTGGATACTCAGCTACCACCAGTAAGGGCTGTTCCTAATACCTGAAAAGCTTGGAGTTTCCTAAAACTCCAAAGTTCTTAAGCAACAGCCAATAGATGTTCTTATATACAGCTACATTACGCTTCTCCTTGGGAATCGGTTCTTTTGCCTGGGGAGGAATTAAAAATGGCGTCTAACTGTTCGCGAGCATCTTCAACGCTCATCGAGCGCATGACTAAGAGGGGTTCGTTGATTGGCTTCCCGGCGTTATCCAACAGTTCTGGGTGGGGCACATTGTACCGATTAGCTGCCGTGGCTGGTGACCGATTCCAGTCTGTGGGCGAGTAACGACGTTGAGAGTCTACAGTCAAGGTAAACAAGCTGCGCAGTAAATTGGCGATCGCCAAAAATGCTATGGCAGTAAAGGCAACAAGATAAAGTAGGTGTAGCATCGTATTATCCTCCAGATTAAATAGTTTACCTGTAAATTTCTTCTCTAGATATAGGGAGTAAGAAGCTGATTTTTTATTGCTAGATAGCTTATCAAAAGCAGCCAGCTATTTCCTCAATCTAGGGACTCAAAGTTCGCTATCATCTGAGAGTTCCTTCGCCGTAGATCCCTCAGAGCGCCACCTCATCCCAACTTGCCAGCACTCGCTTACCAACCGATGCCATGGAACAAGAGTAGCGGTTTCAATGCCCACTTGACCATCCGTTGCCTGAAAGAGCATCTGAGCTGTTGTGACTTCTTGCTGGGCTTTCTTAACACGCTCTAGTAGCTCGGATTGTTGATCCTCGTCCAAAAAAGTAATATCTTCAGTTTCTAATAAAGAACGCGATCGTGAAAACCAATATTGAAAATCTTCTAATAGTGGTTGCAATACCGTCTTCAGTAATTCCTGTTCGGATGGCTGAGGCTGAGGCATGAATTTTAAGCAGACTCTTCCTTTATTTATAAACTTTATATTAACTCTATTCACATTCCTTAACAAAGCGTTATTTCTCTAATAACACTGACGCAACGCTCCATCCTGAAAAATAAGCTCGGTATTATAGAGGCAGAGCAGACTATCAAGTCTCAATCGAAAGCAAATCCACTCAATCAACAGCCGTCGATGTCCAACGCAGAAGCTCCAGAGCAACCTGACAAAATTTATCTGCCCCGCACCAGTGAATCCATGTCTTTGCAAAAGATTCGGCATACAACGTCCCATGTAATGGCAATGGCGGTGCAGAAGCTCTTTCCGGAGGCACAGGTGACTATCGGCCCCTGGATTGAGAATGGTTTTTACTACGACTTCGATAAACCAGAGCCGTTTACCGAGCAAGACCTCAAAGCCATTAAAAAAGAGATGATTAAAATCATCAACCGCAAATTGCCCGTGATTCGGGAAGAGGTCAACCGGGACGAGGCAGAACGTCGAATTAAGGAAATTAATGAGCCTTACAAGTTAGAAATCCTTGAAGGGTTAGAAGACCCGATTACGATTTATCACTTAGGTGAGGAATGGTGGGATTTATGTGGTGGGCCTCATTTAGAATCCACCAGTGAACTGAACCCAAAAGCAATTGAATTAGAAAGCGTTGCGGGTGCTTACTGGCGGGGTGATGCCACGAAAGCCCAATTGCAGCGCATCTACGGTACGGCATGGGAAACCCCAGAACAGTTAGCCGAATACAAGCGCCGTAAAGAAGAGGCACTCAAACGCGACCACCGTAAACTCGGTAAGGAACTGGGACTATTTATCTTTAGCGACCAAGTAGGACCAGGGTTGCCTTTGTGGACGCCGAAAGGAACGATATTGCGTAGCCTCCTGGAAGACTTCCTCAAGCAGGAACAAATCAAACGCGGCTACCAGCAGGTTGTAACGCCTCATATCGGTAAAGTGGATTTGTTCAAGACATCGGGACA
>DATNQT010000409.1:0-3760 GCA_036703885.1 Candidatus Sericytochromatia bacterium | reverse complement strand
GACCCCGCTGAAATTCCCAAGTTTTTACATCATTTAGAATCGGGATTTGATTTAGTTTCTGGTTGGCGAAAACAGCGGAACGACCCGCTTTCTAAAACTTTACCTTCCAAGCTGTTTAATGCCGTTGCGTGTTTGCTGACTCGGGTGCAAATGCACGATATGAATTGTGGCTTTAAAGCTTACCGTAGGGAAGTTTTGCAGTCGATTAAATTGTACGGGGAATTGCACCGCTACATTCCAGCTTTAGCCAACAATTTAGGGTTTAAAATTGGGGAAGTAGTTGTGGAACATCATCCGCGCAAGCACGGAAAATCGAATTACGGCTGGGAACGTTATGCCCGGGGATTTCTTGATTTGTTGACGGTGTTAGCCACGACGCAGTATTTACACAAACCGGGTCATTTGTTTGGGGGTTTGGGATTGTGTTTTGGCTTGGTTGGAACTGTTTCGCTGAGTTATTTGATAGTTATTTGGTTTCTGAATTTTGCGGGGATGAATTTTGGGCCTATCGGGAATCGACCTTTGTTATTTTTTGGGATTTTGTGTACAATTCTGTCGGTGCAGTTGATTTCTTTGGGGATTTTAGCTGAGTTGATTGCGCGGAATGTGGATGCTGATTATGTGGACAAGCAAATTAGCGAAATTATTGATGATTCTGGTTTTGATATTTAACCGCAGATTAAGGCTGATTAACGCTGATTAACGCAGATTAATCGGATATTGAAATTGCTTCTACACAAGCAAAGTCTGCGTCCGCCGACTAAGATAAAAGTCATATTTAGATTTAACAAGTTTTACCAATTACCTATTAGCAATTATTTATTACCTAATTTTATACAGTATCCATTTGCCTTGTTTGTCTGCGATTTCCCCTTGCATCTTTGGGTGCCAGTCAGTACGAGTCAGGATATAATCGGCATGATAGTTTCTGGCTACTTTGACTAAATCCGCACTGCTGCGTCGGATGAATAAGTCATTTCCTCCCCAAATCATTTGCGGGCTTAAGGGAACCCCTAAAACAGCTTCCATGCGATTTTGCCATTCTTTGATGCCTTTTTCTGTCAGGGGAGAGTTCTTGAAATTAACTACTATAGCTCTCTGAGAGAAAAACTGGAAGCTGGTAACTGAAGGTGGAATTAATACCAGTGCATCTTGACTGCTAATTTGTGAAAATCGCACAGCTAATTTGTTTAAGTCGTCGCTGGGAACGGCATTAATATTAACTTTTTTTTGAAATATGTCTAACATTGGTTTTGGTAAAATTCCTGCTACCCCAAAAACCAAGATGGCGGTAGTTGCTGAAGCTAAGGCATGGGCGATAATTTGTTTTATTGGTTTAGAAATGGATGCTTTTTCTAAAATAAAAGGCAAGGCAATAATTGAGAAAAAGATAGGTCGGCTAATTAGACGATCGCCTATTATTTCTCCTGAATTAGTCAGCGGATATATCAAGCTGAAAGTTAATGTTCCTGCCGTGAAAATCCACGGCAAAATAGTGTAGCGTTTGGGAATTATATATTTTTGGGTTTGCCAAATTGATAAAAATACAAATAAGGCTAAAAATAAAATACCTCGGTCAGGTAAAGTGAGGATAATTAACAGCAGCAAACCAATAGCTAGCTGTTTTGCTTGGTAAAGTCGATCGACTAGCAAGCTGATGGCAATAAATATGATTATTTGAGCAAAAGGTACGGTTCTAGCTAACTGGAGTTTGGCAATTAAAGCCACTGGGTAAACTTCTACAAATAGGTAATTCAGCAGCAGCGCAAAAATTGAGGTACTAATAATTACATAAAAGTTAACTTTGTCTTCTTGGCGCAGTGAATCGGCATTTTTGATGCACAATAAGCCACCAATGATGAAACATATAAAGTTGAACCAACTCCAAATATGCCAATTTGACGGGAGGATGTGGTGAGGATTCCGTACTTTTGCGTGAATGTATACAAACTCAGCATTCTCAATAGTTTGAGTGCCGGTAGTACCTGTTAGTAACATTGGCAAATAAACGATACTTGCCATTGCTGCTAAAAGTGCGATCGCCAAAATCAATGTTTTAAACTTCCGCGGTTTTACAGATTCAATAAATAAAACGGGAACCATCATCAATCCCGGCAACAAACCTACTAAGAATTGCAGCAGGCAAGCCAGTCCAAAAAAGAAATACCCTGTCAGCCATTTCTGACGCAAACTAAAGTAAATTCCCCAGATAGCGAAGGCCATCGCGAAGGTACTGGGTACGGATTTTGTGGAAAATATCAGCGTGTTACCAACATCTGTAAATGAAGAGGCTATACATAAAAAAGCCATCGCTGCTGCTGGCAGTTTGGAATTAGTATAGATATTGATAATTGCGTAGCAAGCTAGGATAAAGGAACCGAAGGCTAGGAGTTGATAAATAAAATGCACCAACGGAATACTTAACCCTAAGTTGGCTAAGAAATAAATGATATAATAATAGTAGTATCTCGGATTAAATTTAACCATTTCCTGAACATGATAGTCATTTTTGTAGAGTTCAGGATTTAGCAGCGATAGGATTTGTGGCAATTCTGGAAAGTTGCCTCCAATGGGAAAAATATAGCCAGTTGCCATCAGGGAGCCGATGATAACAAAAGTATAGAGAGATAGATTAAAATACCATTTGGATTTTTGATGTTTCTGCATTGAGGGTTCAATTTACCTATTGACAGCTAAATTATTAATCTCCAGTTGGCATTGGTTTGTTAAATCCTGTTTGCTGCTACTCAATACCTCAAGCAGCAGATAAAATGGATTTTTGCCCTCAACAAATAGATTTAAGCCGAGATCACTTTTTTGACTATAAGCCATTTCTGCTGAGTCTACTAATTTACCTTGCTTGTCCCACAAAGTCAAGCGCAGGGCAATTCCCGGACATTGTTTGTTAGGTAAATTGAGTTGGCCGGTAACTTTCGCTTTGTCTGAGATGGAACCTAAATACAGGAAAGATGTATCGAGTTTCTTGCTATTTTTAATTGGATGAGTTACAATATTATATAGGTTATCCGATTCTTGAGTGACTGAATAATTGGCACTTGTGTAGATTGATTGATGCAAACTAATCCAATCTAACTGCGTGCCCGGTCGCTTGACTATTTGCCGCTGCATCGCATCCAGAGTCTTAACTGCCGTTGCTGTATCAGTCGGCCGCACCCTCCGGTAAACGCTGACAGTCACGCCGTTTTCTAGCTTAAACTGTTCCGGTAGCACTTGGAAATCGCGGGCAATCTCCCAGTTTTGAGTAAAGGCATCGTACACAACTTTAACAACATCTTGTTCGTGCGATCGCAAAACTTGTTCGTCAGTCGATAACACCTGCTGAAAAGGTACAGCCACCACCGCATATTGTGACTGCAACAACTCCGGTAGCGGGTAAGTATCGCGCGAGTCAATTTGCGGCCTCCCGATGGTATTTAATTTCCACCAACCCTCCGGCGGGTTTAATTTTCGGTTAGCTTGTCTGAGTATGTTAGCATTGAAATTGTTAGAAGCACCGACAATATAAATCGGTTCTTCGTTGGGTGCTAATTTTCGCAGAAACTCTACTAATTTTACAACTTCGTCGTAGTCCGATCGCACTAACGGCGGAAAATTACCCATAAACAGTCTTGACAAATCAATTTTGAGAGGAATTAACCCGACTGCGGCATTCAAAACCAGGTACAAACCCGCCGCGCCCAGCATGAAATACCGGACTTTTCCCTTGAGTGTCAGCCAAGTTGTCCAGAAAAATGTGGAT
>DATNQT010000408.1:0-8241 GCA_036703885.1 Candidatus Sericytochromatia bacterium | reverse complement strand
CCTCCGTACAGGTAATGAACCTTAACGGCTCCAACCAGCAGACCTTCGCCTACGGTCTACGTAACCCCGTTGGACTGGACTTTCATCCCACCACAGGTGAAGTCTACGTCACGGTCAATGAACGAGACGGTTTAGGAGATGACCTAGTACCGGATTACTTCACCCGCATCCAACAGGGGCAATTCTTTGGCTGGCCCTACTCCTATCTGACACCAAATCGGCTCGATCCCCGTCAGACAATTGATGGCCAGAGCAAACGCCCCGACCTGGTAGCCCAAACTAAAACTCCCGATGTCCTTTTCCAGGCTCACTCAGCGGCTCTAGGACTGCAATTTTATGACGGACAAACCTTCCCCCAGCGATTTCGGAACGGAGCTTTTGTCGCCATGCGCGGTTCCTGGAACCGCAATGAAGGCACGGGCTATAAAGTTGTCTTTGTCCCCTTCAACGCCAATGGACGACCTAAAGGCTATTATGAAGCCTTTCTCACGGGTTTTCTCATCGATCCATCGGGACCAACCACCTGGGGACGCCCGGTTGGTTTACTAGTGCTACCCGATGGCAGTCTATTGGTTACTGAAGAAGCCAATAATCGCATTTATCGCATTCAATATCGTGGTGGGTAAGCTAATGATTTCCTTTTGCTTGTAATGAAAATCCCTCTTGTGTCGTCACTCAGCACTCTTTTGGTGTCAACTTGTTTCATTACTCAAGGCTTGGCTACAGCAGCTAATGCGGCTAATCCTAAACACCTCGAACAACTGCGGACAACCAAGGCGTGTTCTGGATGCGATTTAAGAGATGCCTCGCTAGCAGGTGAAAATCTTCAGGGGGTAAATCTCAGTGGGGCAAAGCTAGATGGTGCGCAGCTTCAAGGCGCTAATCTGACTGGTGCTAATCTGAGCAAGGCTGAGTTGAGAGGCGTTCAGTTATCAAAGGCTGACCTCACGAGCGCCAAATTGAGGCAGGCAATACTAGGGATAAGGCAACAGGGTACTGAATCGGTGGTTACCAATTTACAGGATGCCAAACTACCAGGGGCTGATTTGTATGCAGCGGACCTCACGAAAGCCAAGATGACTCGTGCCAACTTAGAGGCAGCTCAGTTAAACTATGCAACCCTGGCTACTGCTGACTTGGAAGCAGCTAACCTTACTCGTACTAACTTAGCGGCGGCTAATCTCGCTGGGGCAAACTTAAAGACGGCGCAACTGAAGATGGCGAACCTCGGCGGTACTAACCTCACGGGGGCGCAGATGAGTAGGGCAAATCTAGATAATGTTAATGCAGAGCGTGCTAACTTCAGTGGTGCTGATTTAGGTCAAGCCAGTTTAAATGAAATAACTTTGGCTCATGCGGTTCTCCAGACAGCAAAGCTCCAGGATGTAACGCTGCTCTACGCTAACCTCCAGAGTGCCGATCTGACGAAGGCTGACTTGAGTGGGGCAATGTTAAAGGGTACGAGTTTGAACCGTGGGAATCTGAGTGGGGCGAATTTGGAACGTGCTGATCTGACGAATGCAAAATTAGCGATCGCTAATCTCAGGGATGCCCAACTCTCAGCAGCGAAACTCTCGTTTACCTACCTGCACGGCGCTAACCTCACCAACGCTAATTTGCAGGGTGTTGACCTACGGCAAGCCATACTCCGTTCCGCTAATTTAACAAAAGCCAGTCTCGTTGGGGCAACCCTGGAACGTGCTAGTCTCATCAGTGCCGAATTGACAAGTGCCAACTTAACTTATACAAATTTGACGCGGTGCGATTTGAGGGGGGCAAACTTGACGGCAGCGAACCTGAGCAATGCTAACCTCACTCAAGCAGATTTGGGGCAAGCTTTGCTCGTTGACGCTAATTTGAACGGTGCTAATCTGAATGATGCCAAGCTTAAAGGCGTCATCGGACTCTATTGATAATTGTCACCTAGGCTAATTAAAACAGGTAAGCGTAAGACACGAACTATCACCCGTGCTTATATTCTGCTTTTAGCGAATGAAGCTCTCTCCAGATGAAGCGATCGCCCCTCGTGGAGATTCAATCGGGTGCATCCGTGCGCGGCTGGGCAATTTAGGATTGGGGATGGGTGAGAGAGGCGATCGCACTTTTGATTAAATATGGCGCTCAGGACGCAGCGTAGCGGTAGAGCGTGCTTTATTCAAACAATTACTCCCTTCCCCCAGAAGGATACCTATTCTCCATCTCACCCAAAAGCGATCGCTAGCGACCGAACCCCCAAAGATTTCGTAAGCTGGGAACTAAGATAAGTCTCTGAAAATCTCCCTAAGCAAACCGGATTTTCAGATAATCTTCCTCCATCTTCGCTCCAGAGGGTTGTAAGGCGGCTAAGGCTTGCGGTAAGACCAAGTTGCGTCGATGGTTGCCAATCCGAACATTCAGTTCATCACCCGTCTTACTCAGTTGAATTTGGTCTTTCGGTACACCTGGCAAGTAGAGTTCCAAACTGTAATTATTGTTATCTTGTACTATTTTAATGGTGTTTTCTTTGTAGTAAACCTGAGTTGGATCTTCCGAAGCATAGAGCGTTTCTTTAAGCCGTTCTAGAGCATCTAAGCCACACATCTCTTCCGAGTAAAGAGGGACTTCTTTCACGGGCAGAGGGCTAAAGTTATCGTGAATTTCTTGGCGATACTGCTGCTGATTTTCCTTCCAGCGCTTAAAGAAGGGGTCAGTGACTTCGTCGGGAATAATCCGATTAGCCACAACCATATCGGTCGCGACATTATATAAACTCAGGTAGGCATGGGCGCGTAAAGACTCTTTAATCACCATTTTTTCAGGATTGGTGACTAAACGCACTGAGGTTTGGGTGTTGTCGGTCAGTACCTTCTCCAGAGCTTCAATTTGCTCATAGAACTCGTAGGGAGCATCCATGACCTCTTTGTCGGGCAGGGAAAAACCAGCAATGGGTTTAAAGATAGGCTCAACTAACGGTCTTAGAGCAACCGACATTTTTTGCAACGGCTTGTAAAAGCGGCGCATATACCAACCACTGACCTCTGGTAAGCTCAAAAGCCGCAGCGCTGTACCCGTCGGAGCTGAGTCAATAATCAGAACATCGTACTCATTTTCGTCGTAGTGACGCTTCATACGCACTAGACCGAAAATTTCATCCATGCCAGGAAGAATCGCCAATTCTTCTGCCTGAACGCCATCTAATCCCCGTGCTTGCAGAACTTGAGTAATATAGCGCTTGACAGCCCCCCAGTTCCCTTCCAATTCCATCAGAGCATCAAGTTCTGCGCCCCACAGGTTCGGACGCACTAATCGAGGGTCGTGGCTGAGTTCAAGGTCGAAACTATCTGCTAGAGAGTGAGCTGGGTCGGTACTGAGTACGAGTGTTCTATACCCCAGTTCAGCACAACGAAGACCTGTAGCAGCGGCAACGGAGGTTTTCCCGACTCCACCTTTGCCGGTCATCAGAATTACACGCATGGATTGTTATAAGACACAGTTATATGCGTCTGCCTAAAAAGTATTTACATTATTTATTATTCTATTTAAGATTTTTTTAAAAAAAACAGGTGCTGCTTCAAGACATCCAGGCGAGAGCAGTTCCAGTAATCAATATGAGAAACGATTAGTTCATCGGCATTGAGCTTTATTTCGCTCCAACCGGGAATAGCAATTCGAGGACGCCAGGGCAGTGGAGTCGTCCAATAGAGCGTCCAGCGAGTCTTAATTGTGTTGTGCGATCGCGTCATCTCATGAACTTCCAGTTTAGGTTCGCTAAACCAGTTCTTGATGAAACCAATCATCTGCTGATAGCGCTCAACGCCCCGGAATTCGTTGATGGGGTCTTTAAAAAAGACATCTTTGGCGTAGATGCTGTAAGTTTGGTCTGCCGGAAACCTTTGATAATCCTCTTTAAGAATTTGAATAATGTCCATAGCTCCCTTTCCCCTCGTACAAAGCTCCTAGCGTTGTAACGATGATACTGGGAGTCTGGGTGTTGTTGAACGGGGTACTAGCGACTCTTGAGCCATATCGTCAAGACCAGCCGCACTCATCAGTTTTTGCCAACTAGCGGCGAGTTCTGGATCGTTTGGAATATTTCGGCGCAACTGAACCAACGTTGTTAAAGCATCCTGCCAAATTTCTGCCTCAGCATAGAGTTCGACTTGCTTTTGGGGCGATGCCTGTTTGAGTTGAGCCTTTAAAGTCGGGTTGAGTTCTACCCGCCTCACCCATCCTTCAACACTCAAATCCCCCGATCGCTCACTGACTTTGCAAATAATTGACAAAGACCATTTATAGTCCTGACCTACCTCTAAAGGTGCTAATCCAGCATCGGTAGGCAGGTCGAGGGTCACAATCCCCGATGTGCCATTAGTCTGAAAATTGGCTTTATAAATTTCATTCCCGTTTTTATCCGCCAACAGAAACTCTACAGGTAAGGACAAGTTCTCAGACGAAAAGGCAGGCATATACACGAAAAACTTAGGATAGCCTGTCGCCGTCACCCCAAAACGACTGGTGGGAAGTAATGCTGTTAGAGGTTTGCCCGTCACAGGACAGCCACTTGTCGGACTGCGCGTTCCGGCTCCAGCAGTACGGTTAGGCGTACTTAGATCGCCTGGTGGCTGATATTCCCTTGCCTCCCAGCGTTGTGGTATCCCTTTGGCAAGAAGCACTTGCGGAGTCTGGAGCAGGCTGAAAAGACTGGCGATTAAAGCCAGCTTTAGAAAAAGTATCCGAGAAACCCTGATAAAACGAAACCGTATCTGTGGCATAAGATTTACTGGTTATTCGTTGTTAAACTTCTAACACCCTGAAACAGAGGTTCTCTTGAGATTGTGTTTAGGTCTACTGAATCGAGAAGTCTACTCCAAGCATCTGCCAGAATAGGGTCGTTAGGGCGATCGCGCCTCAACTGTGCCAATGTTTCCAGCGTCTCATACCAAAGTTGAGCTTTTGCATATAACGCAACACGCTCTTGAGGCGTTGCTCTTTGGAGGCTAAGAGCAAGTGCTGGGTCAGGTTGGACTCGTTTAATCGCGCCCACTACATACATATCCCGTGACCGATCTGAACTTGTGGAATCACATCTCAAGGTTAAATCCCACTGATATACCTGACCGGTCTGTAAAGGGTAGATGTTAGCAACGGTTAAACTCATCAGACCCGGAGCGCCGACAATACCCTCGGCATTCTTCGTCAAGGGATACTTTGCAGAGTAAACCTCCTGATCGTTGGCATCCCGCAGGATAAACTCCATAACGGGTGATGGTGCCTCCTTAAGGTTCAGCTGAGGCATATACCAATAAATAGTTGGATAGGTAGCACTTGTGTTTCCTACCCCAGAATTGGGAACCAAAGCTACAAGAGGTTTTGTATCCTTGACACAAGGACCGCGCGTTGCGCCGCCTTGGCGATTCTCCGGCACAGGCGTGTCGGTGCGCGGTGGACGGAAAGAATTTTCCAACTGACCGCCGAGTGAGTTAAGTGGTAACTGAGCTTTCACCTGTGCTGGTACATTGACTCCTAGTCCCAGCGTCAAAGCTACAGCCAATACTAATGGTGTGAAACGTGATGAGCGTGTGAACCAAGACATGATAAAAGTAGTTCCTGGTAAAGCGGGGTTAGGTATAAAGATGGCAGAACAGCAGCCCAGGTTCCAACACACCAATGGCAATATCTACAATAAGCGGGTTCGTATAGAGCATCTGCCTTAGTGTCAATATTCTAACCTGAGGCATTAGGGGCAACGAACCTCCTAGTTTGACTCTTATCTAAATCTTCATCTGCATTAAGTATGATTTCTGATTCAGCTTCATCTTTTTCACCAAAACAGAAACAATTGGCAACAATTAGACCGATTGGTGCTTCTGCCTTGCAAGGAATAGCTTCTTGGGGAGACTCGCTCGTCGCGGTTGATTCCGCGAACGGCTATCTACTGCAAATCGATCTTCTTACCGAGAACACCACCATTTTGAACCCGTGTCGGGAGTCAGATTTTACTGACGCCACAGGTCTTGCTGTTTCAGGAGAAACCCTGTGGTTGACTTTGCAAAATAGTGTTTACTTTTGCCAGCTCAACGGTGACTTAACACTCCAGCACTTTGTTAGCTTGCCTTACATCGCCGATGGCGTCGCAGTTCGGGAATCAACGATCTATATCACCTGCAAAAAAGCTGGGTATATTTTCGTTTATAACCGCGATACAGCCCGTGAAATTACTCGTTTGCCTGCCCCAGGCGTCGGCGTTGAGAACATTACCGTGCGCGGCGAGGAACTTTGGGTTTCAGATGGTGACGAACAGACGGTGTTCTGCCTTGATCGCGCAACGGGTAAAATTCAATTCAGTGTTCTAACTCCCTTCGAGCAACCCACGGGTTTAGCCTTTCACACCGATCCTCAGACGGGTCGAGATACCCTCTACGTTGCCTATGCCAGTGAGGAGCCTTACATCCGGGATAACCCGAACGCCGATCCGAATTATGAATTGCAGTATCGCGATCGCACCTTCATTCACCCCTTACACTTTAGCTACAACCCCGATCGCCGCTACGCCCTCTCCAATGGATATTTAATCGAAATGTCCTACGTCGAGGAACTTGCCCCCCTGGAGGATGTTGAGTTAAAAGATATCGAATGGCGCATTGCCCTCCCCTCAGAAACCGACCGACAAAAGATCAGACAACTTGAATCGGTAGGCAGACCCTTCACAGAAGAAGTTCAGGATGGTCAGCGAGTAGCCGTCTTTAAGTTTGACACCCTCAAACCAGGAGAACGCCATTTATTTGGCTGGAAAGCTCTCCTAGAGGTCTGGAGCATTAAATACCGCCTCACCCCACGGGATGTGGAAAAACTTCCGGAGTTGCCGCCAGAGTTTGACCGCTACTTGGTGGATAATGACGACTTAGCAATGGATACGGAGATTATTCGCCGTGCCGCACAGGAAGCGGTCGGGCGGGAAACAAATCTACTTCGCAAAATCTATAGTATTCGCAACTATGTCTATGACAAACTCTCCTACGGCATCAAACCTCACATCGACTCTCCCGACGTTGCCTTAGAGCGGGGTGTTGGCTCCTGTGGTGAGTATTTGGGTATTTTACTGGCTTTAGGACGGCTCAACGGGATTGCCTGCCGCACCGTTGGTCGCTACAAGTGCCCTCCCCATCCCGATAAATTGGGTGTTCCTTTAGAACCAGACTTTAATCATGTTTGGATGGAATTTTACGTGCCGGGGTTTGGTTGGTTGCCGATGGAATCGAATCCTGACGATATTGTTGAGGGAGGCCCTTATCCGACTCGGTTTTTCATGGGTCTTTCCTGGTATCACATGGAGTTGGGGAAAGGTATCTCGTTTGAAAACATCAAAAGTCAAGGCGAACCCGTAAGCAAGGAAAATACCTCTATTGGCGAGTTAGCAATTAATCATGTGAGGTTCAAGATTTTGGAAGAACTCTCGCCACCTGAATAGACTTAGGAGTTGAGCATTTCTCTCCGGACGCGATCGCGATCGTATCCGGAGATATCCACCTCGTAGCGTTCAGGGGAGAGAATAACTTGAATTTTCTTCTGGCGGCACTTTTGGGAAAGGTATTCTAATGCCGATTTGCGATCGCCCTGATTTAACGAGTCCAGGAAACCGCCAAAGCCTAAAAAAGCCAGTCTATAAATTAATTGCTGGCTAAATTGCCCCTGAAAGTAACCGCCATGAGTATCTATCTTTTCCTTTCCTATTGTGTAAGCAATAATTAGACGCAGGTAATAAAACAAAAGCGGTTCCCAGCCCCACTTTTCTAGGCTAAGGAATCTGCGTTCTCTTGAATTTGGTGGCATCTTCTCGGTGTAATCCGTACAGTCAATAAAAGTAAACAACTTAGCGATTTGCTCTTTGTCCTCTTTTTCATCCGACTGATAACTCTTTTGAATATCTGCTAAAGAGCTACGGGGAGTTAATGAGTTAATAGCAAGAGACTTTAGTAATCTGCTGTGCTGTTCTTCTTTGAGAGTATTCAAATAAGAAATTCCATAATCTTGCTTGTTTTTTATTGAAACATTTCCTAGCCTGTACCCACTTTCTCTAGTGCTAGCAGGGAAAGAAAAATAGTTAGCGACTGTTGAAGCTAACCTTAAGGCTAAGTCTCCTTCATTGCTAAATAGATAAGTTTCTTTAAAACGGCGTAGAGAGGAACGTAGGAAATTGGCACGTCCTGAAAGAATGCTAGTAACGGGAATATCAGGCGAGACAAGAACCAGACGTTCTAAGCT
>DATNQT010000407.1:0-5161 GCA_036703885.1 Candidatus Sericytochromatia bacterium | reverse complement strand
TTCTCTGGGAAAGACCCTACAAAAGTAGACCGTTCTGCTGCTTATGCGGCTCGGTATGTTGCTAAGAATATTGTTGCAGCAGGTTTGGCTGAGAAGTGCGAAGTTCAGCTCAGTTATGCGATCGGTGTGGCTCGACCCGTGAGTATGATGATTGAAACCTTCGGCACTGCCAAGGTAGAAGAGGATCTCTTGCTGGAGTTGGTGAAGGAGCATTTTGAATTGCGTCCTGCTGGAATTATCCAGGCGTTTAACTTACGCCGCTTACCAGGATTGCGTGGCGGCCGCTTTTATCAAGATGTTGCGGCTTACGGTCACTTTGGACGCTCCGATTTGGATTTGCCTTGGGAGCAAACCGATAAGGCAGCTCTTTTAAGGGACGCACTGACTCAACACCTTCCAGTTTCTGTATGATCAGGCATTTTCGGCGCAAGCATCCTGAGTATGGGAACCTGGAAGCAATGGGCTAGGCAACTTAAAAAAGAAACCTACGCGATTTACATTGCCTGTAAAGACCCCAGAGTACCTTGGTACGCAAGGGTTTTTGCAGGCTTTGTTGTGGCTTATGCCTTGAGTCCGATTGATTTGATTCCAGATGTGATTCCCGTCCTAGGTTATCTGGATGACTTGATCTTAGTGCCGTTGGGAATTCTGTTGGTAGTAAAAATGATTCCCTCGGATGTTTTAGTGGAATGTCGCAAAAAGGCTGAAGCGGCTATGGGTCAGGGTAAGCCCACAAGCCGTAATGCAGCCATTGTTATTATAGGGATTTGGTTAGTATTAGGGATTTTAGCTGTAATTTGGGTAGCAGGCATCCTGAAACGTTGAAGAATTCTCAATCACTAGCGGCCACTAGCTGCGATCGCTCAGTAGCGAATTTGTAAGGTAACGGTTTGTTGCACCTTCTGCTCACCAGGAATGATAGGTGTGTCAGCAGTTTTTTGGGAAGTATTCTCTCTAGCCACTGCTGGAGAGTTGTAGATTACTGGCTGAGGTGGGTAGGCTCCATTAATTTGAATACTCATGACTTCCCGTTGGCTGAGATTGAGGGCGCTTAAAGCAGCATCGGCTTGCTTTTTGGCATCTTCAGAGGCTTTCTGGATGGCTTGCTGTTGAGCTTGGGCTATAGCTTCATCGGCAGCCACGAACTGAATACCCTCAATCCGCGTCGCTCCAGCTTGGATGGCATCATCCAATAAGGTTCCAGATTTATCGGTATTAATCTGAAAACTGACCATGTTCGTGGCGGAATAGCCAGTGATAGTTTGCTTGCCGTCTTTGTTACTGTAGTTGGGGTTTAGGCGGATACCTGTAGTTTCGAGTTTTTCTACTTTGCGGGTTTTGAGTAGTTCTACCACGGCTTGCGATCGCTTTGCTACTTGCTGTTGTACTGCCTGAGCCGTTTTTCCCTGAATCTCAACCCCCAAACGTACCTGAGTCATAGTTGTAGGGACAGTAATTTCTCCTTTACCCGCAACAGTCAAGGTTCTGGGGAGAGAGACAACATTTCGCGTCTCGGCGTTAGTCGGCAGGGATTGGCACGAAGTTAAGCTAATCAAGCCCAAGACTAAACATAAAGTTTTCAATCGATCCCAATTATTCAATGAAGAAAAGTAAAGGTAAGAACGATTCATCTTTTAGCTTGCCAGTGTTGATAGGGTGTCCCTAATCTGACACCCAAGCTTCCAAGGGATTTGGTAGGTTACATTTTTGGAAACTAGTGCCGCTCCCTTGGAAGTCAAAAGTCAAAACTCAAAAGTCCTTTTAGCGTTAGCTGCTTACTTTTCTCTGCCAGTCTGCACTAGTTGACTTGTTGCATAAGTGGCAAAGCCTTGGAAGATAAATATTAGTGCTATGTCACAACAAGAGATGCCCATGAACGCAGGACATAATGCGGAACTAATCACTTTTTCATAAACTCATTCTTCGACTAAGCAACACCTTTTTTCAAAAGCTACTCAGGGTTACGTCGAGTCAACAACCGTACCCGCAAGGGGATGCGGCTTGTTCCTAGCCAAAGTTATTAGCTGAAACAATAGGCGCATTGACTGACGCCCCAACGGAAAGGTGGTTCTTTGCCGGGAACCTGCGTCCCGGCATCAGCACCCTAGATTTTAGAAAGTCATCACGAATATTCATCGAGGCGTTGTAGTCACCATGGCACTCAAATCCGCATTTCTTACACCGAAACTCAGATTGAGACGGGCGATTACCTCGTTCAATATGCCCACACTGACTGCATTTCTGAGAGGTATAGCGTGGGTCAACAAACCCTACTTCTAGACCTCTAGCTTCAGCTTTGTACGTAACGAATGCTTGAAACTGAGCAAAGCTCCATCCATGCAGCCTACGACGTTGAGCCTTTTTCATCTTGGCTCTACCGCGAATATTCGTAAGGTCTTCAAAAACCAATGTTGCACCGGACTCAACAGATTGAACCAAGCACTTACTCAACACATGGTCACAATCTTTTCTGAAACGTTTCTGGCGACCCGACAGCTTTTTCAAGTGTCGTTTGGCGCTTTTCGTGCCTTTAGATTGGAGTCGTCGGCGCAACTCAAATGTTCTATCTTCTATCTGTTTCCAATGGTCAGAACCATATTTATTCCCATTACTATCAACAGCAGGAGTGGCAATACCCAAGTCAACTCCCACGACTTGGGTTGTCGGCTCAACTTTGGGGGTATCGGTTTCCATGACAATGTGCAACCACCAGCGTCCTTTGCGATCGCGAATCAAGTCAGCACTGGTATTTTTCCAGCTCAGGTATTGGTGATAATACTCTTGGACTGCAAAGGACAGTTTAATTCGTCCCCCAATAGCGAGAATCGTCACCTCCTGGCGATCAAACCAGATTGTATAAGACCGAGCATCATACCGAATTGGGCAATGCTTAGATACTGGGCAGTTAACAGACGTGCCTTTTTTCTTCAGGGTTTTAGCCGATTTCAGGGCTTCAGTTCCCTTAACCCTAGCGGCACAAACCAACTGAGAAGGAAGTTTAGTAATGGCGCGATGTTTGTAGTAGGTTGCCTTATGCAGCTCTACCCCATTAGATACGCTGTTTTCCCATCCGTACTCACAGACAGCATTAAACGACCAAGTGTACTGCTCAATCGTTTGAGAAAGAGCTTGAATCGCTTGGTCGTTTGGCTGAAGTTGTAGGCGGATGGTTCTTTGCATACAAATATCATATATTCATATATGAAAAGCGTTATCTGTAAAAAGCAAAGATTATTTGGCTGTTTTGGGGGTGTTGAAATGAGAGATTTTGGGGCAGATACTCTGTCCCAAAACTCTCTCCCCCACAAGGGCAGCCCTGCTGTCTCTTTGCGCCCACTTTCTTGACGCGGTTTCTCGCGGGATGATTATGAAAATGCGCTTCTTGAGCCAACTGTCGCTATTTTTGGTCTTCCTAACCTTCCCTAGCGTCCTGCCTATCTCCTCGAAATCGTTTCGGTGTACGTTTTTAGATTGGAGTGCCCAAGCCAGTGACTTTGGACGTGACGGTCGAGATGGCTCCGATGGGCAAGCTGGTAGACGGGGACGAGACGGTCAAAGCCAAACCGTTTTTGCAAATGGCTCTTCGCTTAATCTGGATCTGTCAGCCTCAGACGGCGAAGATGGTTTAGATGGTAGAGAAGGTAAAAATGCTGATTGTGGCAGACAGCCGCGAGATGTTGACCGTAACCTACAAGCGGCGAAAGGTGGCAATGGCGGCGATGGCGGTAATGGAGGTGATGGCGGTAATGGGGGTTCATTGACCGTTTATTACTCCAATTTGGCAGACCTTAAAAAAATATCTGTAAGAGCTACTGGTGGCAGGGGAGGACGCTCTGGTCGTAAGGCATATGGTGGCAAAGGTTGCAACTGTAGCGATCGCAACTGGGAGCGCCAAACCTGCTCAGGTACTCCAGGGAGTCCTGGCTATAGTTGCAAAACTCGTCGGTTTTCTTGCAGTGACGGCAGAGATGGTACAGATGGCTCAGATGGCAGAGAAGGGAACGATGGAAGTCTTGGTAGCCTGACTTTGATTAATCGCACTCAGGCACTTCCCCCTGATAATCCCACAGCAACCGCTAACATACCTGAAGTAAAGAACAATGTTTTCGCACTTTCTAAGAATAAGTTTGAAGTCCGCAATGGTGCTGTTTCTCTTCTAGCGCCCGGTTCTATGATTGCTGACCAGTATCGTGAGTTCGTAGAGCGCATCGAAACGTCTTTTCAACTAGTTTGGAATGCAGCCCGACCGATTACTGATTTCACGGGTCAAACGGTGACAATGACTTTAAATAACGACAAACAGGTCAAGGTTTCTTTTCCTGAAGATGTTTGGGTGGATGGTACAACATCGCAGCAGGGAGGTAAAACACAATTTATTGTCTCGAATGTCATCCTCAAGAGCGAAGCGACTAAGTTAACGAGAGCGGATTTTTCAGGAAGTGGATCTGATCTTAATTTTGCTGTCGTAGATTTAGCCGGAAAATCTGATTTAATTTCGACTCAATTCCGGATTAAGTATAGTGCAGCAAATTCAGGCGATCGCTTTGATAGAAATCTTGATTACAGAACAAGGTATGAGGGCAATATTCCTGCTGAGTTAGTCAGCCGTAGTAATAATCGCTTTGTTTTGAATATTGGAAAGCTGCCCATAGACGCTCGGTTCCTGCGATCGGGAGTACCTGTTGAGATTGAGTTAGTGGCGACTCGCTCGTTTGCGGGAAACTCTACGGAGCAAAAAATTCAGTGGAGGGGAGAAATCAGGCGTTGAGGAGTCCGGGAATTGGGAATGGAAGAAATAACTACCAACAAAAATTCCCTTTCCCCCTTGTCTTCCTTGTGTGTCCTCCTGTCTCCCTCCCCAAAAAACTACGCCACCTGCTTCGGAGGCATTACTACCTTCTTGGCTAAACCCAAAGTTTGCAGAACTTGAATCGCCCACCAAGTAACATCAACTTCCCACCACTGCCGTCCGGCTGGGGCAACATTAGGATGAGCGTGGTGATTGTTGTGCCAACCTTCCCCATAGGTTAAGATTGCCGCCCACCAAAGGTTACGAGAGCCATCTTTTACTTCATAAGTTTGATACCCCCGTAAGTGAGTCGCTGAATTAATTAACCAGGTACTGTGCCATAGTAATACCGCTCTCACAAACATTCCCCAC